>CAYFLQ010000145.1:0-2333 GCA_964344065.1 uncultured Sphingobacterium sp.
GGTTAATCTGAATGAATTATTCGGCAAATACTCAATACCAGTTACATAATGATTACTGGATATGTATTCGCCTGGATTTTTGATGATAGATGAAGAGTATATGTTGCCATATCCAAGTTGTGTATAAGAAGGAAGTTTGAAATACCTTCCAACGCTTGCATTTACATTTAATTTATTGGAAGCTGCGTAACTGAATGAAAGGCGAGGAGAGAATTGCTTGAAAGGATTGCTCTCACTGGTTTTGAGTGAATTCCCATCCACACGCGTACCAAAACTCATGGACATCCTTTCGTCAAAGATTTTTTTACTTACCTGAATAAATGCACCATATTTAAAGAAATCAATCATGTTTTTACTATTAATGGAAAGTGCATTTTGAATCACAGTTCCATTGGCGTCTTTGATTTGTTTTCTCACCAGCGCAAAGAAATCATTTTTGAAATCCACGTATTGTGTAGATGCACCATAATTGATTTTCCATCCATTGTTGATTGAGCTTGCATCAAATCTCAACTTGTTTTCTGCTTCACGACTGTCTGTTAATAATGTTCTGGTTGCTTCAGAAGGATTTTCGTTGTCTTCGTATTTGTCAATTTGATTATCCAGCATGTTCCTGCTGAGTGCTAGATTCCAATATCCATTTTTTGTCAATCTTTTAAGGCTGGTTCCAAAAGTGTAGTTCCATTGATTGATGAGTGGATTGGAATTCAGGATATATAATTTTTCTAAGCTCGCTTCTTTTGGAGCAGCAAAACTAAATTCATCGATGGCTCCTAGTCCAATGAAACTCAACGTTGTTTTTTCATCAATCCTTGTATTTGTTTTGAATTGAAAGTCCCAATAATTGGGTCTGATGGGTAAGTCCAATGCTTGAAATAAAAACTGCAAATAGCTTCTGCGGGCAGAAGCGAGGTATGTAGTTTTTTTACTCAATGGTCCATCTAATGTGAGTGCCAGGTCAGTGGCACTCAGTATTGCATTTCCTTGGGTGGCATTGTTGTTGCCAGATTTCTGTTTGAATTGCAATACGCTGCTCAATGCATTGTCATATTTTGCATCGAATGCACTGGTACTGATTTTTACTTCCTCGATGAAGTTTGCATTCAGGATGCCTTGTGGACCACCTCCACTCCCTTGTGTGCCAAAGTGATTGAGAATAGGGATCTCAATTCCATCCAAATAATAAACATTTTCACTGGGCGCACCACCTCGAATGACGATATCATTTCTGTATCCTCCGCCACCAACACCTCCGCCAACACCAGGAAGTGATTGGATTACTTTACTGATGTCGAAGTTGCCACCAGGATTTCTTTTTATTTCCTCTGTTGTCATTCTTTGGATACTTAAAGGTGATTCCAAACTGGTAGCTCTTGCTGTACTTCTTTTATTGACGATGACAATTTCATCGAGTTTTTTTGCATTCTGATCAAGATCAACGGTAATGGTAGATTCGTTTCCAGAAGTTAATACAATATTATTGATGGTCTTGCTGAGATAATTGATGATGGTCACCGTGATATTGTATGTTCCCGGATTGGTAGTGATTCTAAAAAATCCTGAGCTATCCGTAGTTGTTCCTTTTCCTGTTTGAAGTTGAACAGTTGCACCCGCGATAGGCTTTTGTGTGTTTTTGTCAACCACATAGCCGCTGAGTTTTGCAACAGGACCTACTTGTGATTGAGAACTAAGATGTACAAGACAAAAAAGAAGAACTAAGATTGTATTTTTCATAAAGGGGACTTCATTAAAATACAAAACCATCTTGCAGGAAGATGGTTCAGTAATTGTTTACATTTTTTACTAAAAAATGGTGTTAGGCTTCAATAAACAACGCTTCCTTTCTCCTTCTTACTTTGGTGGCAGTGGCGAGGAAATCTTTTTCAGTATCTCTGTACCCAAGCGCAAGAATACAAGAGGCATGAAGTCCTTTTTCATGAAAGCCCAATACTTCATTTACTCCTTCTGGATTGAATCCTTCCATTGGAGTAGAATCAATTTTTTCAACTGCAGCTGCTGCCAATCCAAAGCCCAATGCTATGTAGGCCTGTTTGCTTGCCCATGTATGCAAATCTTCTATCGTGCTATGATTGATTTTTCCTTTGATAGCATTTGAAAAATCATTCAAAGCTTCAACAGGCACATTGCGTGTTTCAGCAATTTCTTTCATGTATGTATCAACCTGTTCCACATTGATGTTTTTCCAAGGTGCGAAAATCAAGAGGGCAGAGGCATCAACGATTTGTGATTGATTGTAACAATGGGGCAACAATTTTGCTTGAACATCTTTGTCCTGCACCAACACAACTGAATACGGGGTAAGTCCAAATGAA
>CAYFLQ010000145.1:2343-4615 GCA_964344065.1 uncultured Sphingobacterium sp.
GTTTAAACATCAAAATTAAGGATTATTTCTGATCTAACAAAAAATGGCAGGGAAGGTTTAAAATGAAACATGATGAAAATCAATCAATTGAAAAATGAGTTAACTTGATTCCTTCAAAGCGAAATTTATCCAATGTCAGTGAGCAATGAAGAGATCGGTTAGCATATTTCTTGCTTTTTTTACGCTATTGTTTTTTCAGCAATTGCATGCGCAGTCGGATATAGATTTTTGGTTTGCGGCACCCGATTTACAACAGGCACATGGCGATCGCCCCATTTATTTAAGGATAGCCACTTCAAAACAACCTGCAGAAGTAACAGTGAGTATTCCTGCCAATTCGAATTTTGTACCTATCACTATAAATATACCTGCTGATACTTCTATTTCAATAGATCTAACTGCCAATATAGATTTGATTGAAAATACTGCGAATGCCTCTATTCAAAAAAAGGGATTGCGGGTGCAGTCAACTTCCCGAGTTACCTGTTACTATGATATTGCTAATACTTGGAATGGAGATATGTTTGCTTTAAAGGGTAGGAATGCCCTTGGAACCAAATTCACCGTTCCATTTCAAATGGCATTTGTTAACAGGCCATCATCAGGAACTAATACTTATACAACTGATTTCATTGTTCTTGCTACAGAGGATAGTACAGTAATTGATGTTGTTTCACCTGTTATTTTAAATGGAAGTGGTTCTAGAAATTCATCTGTAAAACTCAATAAAGGGGAAACCTATGTCTTCTCAATTTTGGCAGCTGCTGCTGTGAACAGACCTGGTGGGGCCTTGGTTACTTCTAATAAACCTATTGCGATAACAACTAAAGATGATACACTGGGTTATCCAGGACAGGGATGTGGTGATACAGCTGGTGATCAATTGATACCTGATCGTTTGGCAGGGCAGGAGTTTGCATTGATTGCAGGATATTTCAGTGGAACAAACCCTGACTATTATTATGTGTTTGCGACAGAAGATAATACAAGAGTGAATGTAAATGGCGTGAATGTAGATGTTTTGGCAAAAGCGGGTGATTATTATGTTGGAAAATTGGGTGCAGCTGGAACCTTGACGGATTTCATTCAAACTGATAAACCTGTTCAACTTTTTCAGATATCAGGTTTTGGTTGTGAAATTGGCGGTGCTATTATTCCATCCATAAAATGTACGGGGTCTAAACAAGTAAGTGTAACACGTGCTTCTTCTTCTGAAAGTTTTTTCATCAATATTCTTTCCCCTAAGGCCATTATCAATAACTTCTTCTTTAATGGTTCAAATCAATATGTTGATTCCACCAAATTTCAAGTCGTCACAGGATCTGGCGGTGCATGGTATTATGCAAGATTGCAAGTCCCTACATCACTTGTTGCAGGAGGTGATCGCGTACTCATAGAAAATACACTCGGAAAATTTCACGTAGGTGTAATTCAGGGTAGTCCGGCTACAACTGCACGTTTTGGATATTTTTCCGATTTCAGTTCCAACAGTGTTTTGTTTACTGATGAATCCAAGCCAGGGGTTTATTTATTGGAGCGAGATACACTTTGCTATAAGTTGAAAACCAAGATCAAAGCACAAGTAGAGGAATCAAAAGAATGGATATGGACAGGTCCGAATAATTTCACAGGAACTGACTCGGTAATATCCTTTGCATCTTTTATTGCCAAAGACACAGGTATGTATGTAGTCACTGCAACAACATCCTCTTGTGGTACTGCGAAAGACAGCATTCGTCTTGTGATCGATCAGCCTGTTGCCAATTTTAATTTCCTTACCAATGGATGCAGCGGTGATCGGGTGGTGTTTAAGGCTGATTCATCTGCTGCAGTAAGATGGGTGTGGGATTTTGGGAATGGCAGTAAGATCGATACAGTAAAAATGATTCAGCCAGCAGTAACATTTAGCAAAGCATTGAATTATAATGTCTCACTCAAAGTTGCCTCTGTGCGTGGATGTTTTTCTGAAGATACTGTGAAGGTGTTGAAGTTGAGCTCAAAGCCTAAGCCATCTTATACTGTACCAGCTGTAAAGTGTGAAGCCAAGACCATTCAATTTCAAGATGCTTCTGTTATAGATACAGGCACCATTGCAAAGTGGCGATGGAACTTTGATACCAGCAATGTATTCATTGAGGATACTGCTTCCTCATCACATCCGTTGGTGTATAATACATTTGGGGCAAGAAAAGTTTCTTTGATTGCTGAATCGACTACTGGTTGTGTGAGTGATACCTTCCGAATTTCTTCTTTATTTGTACATGCTACTCCT
>CAYFLQ010000146.1:0-4609 GCA_964344065.1 uncultured Sphingobacterium sp.
CCAGTAGCGTGCTACTTACACTGATGGCAAGTGGCATGAATGGCCAGTATTTCACCTTCAACGGTTACTTGCCAATTCAAGAAAATGAGCGACTTAAACAAATAAAATTACTTGAGTCGAAAGCTATAAAAGAAAATTGTACTCAACTTTTCATAGAAACTCCCTACCGCAATAATCAACTTTTGCAGTCATTGATAAAACATTTAGACCATCAAACTGCATTGTGTATTGGATATCACATTACAGGAAATGACGAATGGATTAAAACGAAAATGATTGGTGAATGGAAAAAAAATTCTATTGAAATTCCCAAACAACCAACCATGTTCGCGATAGGCAGACTATAAACCGTATTGGGCAACGAGATATACCATCGCAGCCATTACAGTTGCACCTAAGTTTAATTCCCGTTCACTAACTGCCTCAAAAACATCGGTCTTTGCATGATGCAAGTCCATGTAGCGTTGTGAATCAGGATTTAACCCGATCAATGCAGTTCCCAAACTTCTGAGGGGGCCTATATCGGCACCACCTCCACCGCGTTTAAATTCTGCAGCTCCATACGGAATAAACAAGGATTGCCATTTTTCAATGGTTGCACTTTGAGATGCTGTTGCACTGTATCCAAATCCCCTTGGGGTAAATCCACCTGCATCACTCTCCAATCCCATGATAAATGTTTTATTTTCTTGTTTGGCAACTTCAGCATACTTGGTACCCCCTCTCAATCCATTCTCTTCGTTCATAAACATCACTGCACGAATGGTTCGCTTTGGTTTGATGCCAAGGGCTTTAAGTGCACGTATGATTTCAATACTTTGAACACAACCAGTTCCATCATCATGTGCACCTTCTGCTAAATCCCAACTATCCAAATGACCACCTACTGTAATCACTTCATTCGGAAACTCTGATCCTTTTATTTCGCCAATTACATTGAAAGATGGTGCATCTTCAAGCATTTGACAGTTTGTTTTAATGTATACAGATTTTACTTTTTTATCTGCAATCATTTTACTGAGCTCAACAGCACCATTCGTACTAATGGCCACTGCAGGAATTTTGGGTTTACCCTCTTCATATCTTGTTGCCCCGGTATGAGGATGATCATCCAACACTGGGGAAAGCGTACGAACAATTACTCCAATAGCACCCAATGCAGCAGCTCTTGATGGACCAGCACTCCTATAAGCGCCAGCTTCACCGTATGCCTGAAATGTATTGATGTATCTTGGATCCATCCGATAATTATAAAAAACAATTTTCCCACGAACATTGTCTGCTCCCAGCTTTTCGAGTTCTTGAAAATTCTTGACCTCCACAACTTCTGCTTGTATCCCAGAGGAAGGGGTACCAACAGCATTTCCAAGGGCAACAATATTGAGATCTATTTTTTTCCCATCGACCAAAGTTGCTTTTCCAACTTCCTTATCACCTCTTACCCAATGTGGCACCATACATGGTTGCAAGAAAACAGTATCTGCACCAGCTTCTCTCAACATACGAGCAGTTTGCTCAACAGCCAATGCTGCTCCTGATGACCCCGATAGTCTTGGTCCTACCTTCTTACAGAGATATTTCAGATTGCTATATGCAGTACCATTCATGAAAATTTCATCAGAGATTTTTTTGATCATGAGCGAATCTGCTGACTGACCCTGCCCCTGAAACAAGATCATCATTAGAAAAGAAACGAGGGGGAGTATTTTCTTCATACCAATTGATTTTAGTGGCTAAGCTAACCAATTTTGATATTATTCCAGTCATGCAGAATTGAATGTGCTGCATTAATGGTAACTTTATAATCCATCTGTATAAAATGAATATTGGCATCGTCTGTTACCCAACATTTGGAGGAAGTGGTGTATTGGCCACTGAACTTGGAAAAGCATTGGCTGACAAGGGATATGGAATTCATTTTATCACCTATCAACAGCCTGTAAGATTAACCGGATTCAGTGCGAATATTTTTTACCATGAAGTAAGGGTGCCTTCCTATCCACTTTTTGATTTTCCACCATATGAAACTGCATTGGCAAGCACATTGGTAGATGTTGTAAAAAACAACAATGTTGATTTGCTCCATGTTCACTACGCCATACCCCATGCATCTGCTGCCTTTATGGCAAAACAAATCTTAGCAGATGAACAAATACATGTGCCATTCATTACAACATTGCATGGAACAGACATCACCCTGGTTGGAAGAGACAAAACCTATGCTCCAGTGGTAACTTTTTCTCTCAATAAAAGTGATGCCATCACAGCTGTATCAGATAATCTTAGAAAAGAAACATTAGACAACTTCAACATTCAAAAAGATATTTCGGTCATCCATAATTTTGTAGACATCACAAGGTTTGCTGTAAAACCAATGGATGCATTCAAGAAAGTAATCGCTCCTCATGGTGAGAAAGTTATCCTTCATGCCTCCAATTTCAGAAAAGTAAAAAGAATTGCAGACGTCATCTATACTTTCAATAAAATTCTTAAATCCATACCTTCTAAATTATTGTTAGTGGGTGATGGACCAGAACGTCATATGGCTGAAGAACTGTGCAGAGAGCTTGGCATTTTTGAAGAAACAAGGTTCGTGGGAAAACAACAAGATATGGAAGACATCTATGCCATTGCAGATTTATTCCTGCTTCCATCAGAATATGAAAGCTTTGGACTGGCTGCGCTTGAAGCCATGGCTGCTGGCACACCAGTGGTTGCAACCAACGCAGGTGGTATTCCTGAGATCATTACCCATAATAAAAATGGATTCTTAAGTGATGTAGGAGATGTAGAAAATATGAGTCAGCATGCCATTGCACTCCTCGGCAATCAGCATATGTTATCCACCTTTGGAGCAGCTGCCAGAAAACAGGCAGAAACGTTCGATATCCACAATGTAGTGCCTCAGTATGAATCTCTATACAAACATGTTTTGAAAAACAAAGATTAACGATTTTTCAACCAATCCTCTGGGTCAACAAATTTTGATTCAATATTTACGACAAAAATGATTTCTCCATCTCCATCGTCATTTTGTGCTGCTTTACCAATAGCCTGCCCCATCTTCACAGCAGTTCCTTTTGAAACATTCACCGAAGAAAGATTATAATAAGTAGTAAAATATTTCCCATGCTTGATGGTGACTGCCTGACTACCAGCAACATCATAAACAGTGGTAACAGTGCCATCAAATACCGCCTTCACGTTTGTACCAGGAACCGTTTGGATCGTTAACCCAATATTGTCTTCGATAATGGAAGTACCTTCTATTTTTTGTCGCCCGAACCCTGACGTCACAGTTGCTTTGTCAACTGGCCAAGGAAGGTTTCCTCTGTTGTTTTCGAAGCCGACAGAAACGCGGGTAACTTCTGGTGTATTCTCCAAAACGTTGACTTTTCGCGCATCTGCTGTTGTAGCGGTTGAAGCGGTAGCAGATTTAATTTCAGAAGGCTTAGTGGTAGTTGTGCTGGCTTTCTTTGCCTCCTCCTCTGCTCTTTTTCTTGCTGCCTCTATCTCTCGTTTTACAATGGCTGCAATAGAACTTTGTAGACTGCGCTCAATTTTACGCTTGGCAGCCATTTCTTTTTCTATTTCTCTTTCGCGCGATTTCAGTTTTGTGACAAATTGATTTTTTTCTTTTTGCTCAGTCTCTAAGATTTCTTTCTGCTTGTTCTGCTCCAACAACACCTTTCCTTTTTCCTTTTTATCCTGTGTAAGGGTATTTATTTTTACGGATAAATCAGTCTGGGTTCTATTGATATTACCCACTTGTTCATCACGATACTGTCGATATGTTTTTAAATAACTCACTCTTCTAACCGCGTCATTGAAACTTGTTGCAGAGAAGATAAAATTCATCATATCATAACTGCTGCGATTTTTGTAGGCATACTCAATGGTCCTGGCATATTGTTTTTTTAGGGTATCCAGTTCTCTTTGGAGACGATAAATCTCCCTGTTATCATTGAAGATGGTATTATCAATCATCTTCATCTCATCATTCAAATTATCAATTACAGCATACCGGCTCTTTAATTTACGTTCAATTAATTTCAATTGAGATAGCCCTGCTTTTTTATCTTTAGAAATTTCTGATTGCGCTTTTTGAAGCTCCTGAATTTCCAGCTGAATTTCTTTCCGACGCTTTTCTAGCTCTTCCCTGGTTTGTGAAAAAGCAATAACTGTGAGCGAAGTAAAAAACAGAAATAAAATAGATTTCAACCTCATAGATATATTCTATTATTCGAAGATGTCAATTTACATCCAAAGAATACGTTAATCTTTTTGTTTATAATTTTTTGGAATGCTGAAAGGGAAACTGATTGGTTTATCAAATTCAACCTGCTTGAAATCCAATACAATTTGAATTTGTGTTTTTTCTGCAAGATCAATTTTTCTTTGTTCAGCAAATATTCTTTCTCCCAGAGAGATGTATCCAGCATAAGCAAGATTTGCTGTCCTACTTCGTGTGACATCAATATCATCTAATTTACTGAAAAGCATATTCAAATCATCTTTACCAACAGTTAGAAAATTTTTAAAGGCACTGCCGATGGTCGAAAAAGAAAGTGTTTCAGATTTTTCAGCAAAAGAAATCACCTCTTTATCT
>CAYFLQ010000147.1:0-577 GCA_964344065.1 uncultured Sphingobacterium sp.
AAAAATGTAAATGAAAGAGCGTAAAAATAATAGAGAGAACAAATGGTTTTTTGTCAACCAGGCATGGTTGGTAAAAAATGTACGGTTCTTTTTATTTCTCGCTGCACTTGCAATTGTATATATCTATAATGGTCACCATGCTGAAAAAGCTATCAAGGATATCAATAAAACATCGAAAGAGATGAAAGACCTCCAATATGAGTTCAAAATGATCAGAAAGGATTGGATGTTTATGACCAAGCAATCTGAAGTAGTGAAAGCAGTAGAACCATTTGGAATAAAAGAAATCAATGAACCTCCAATGACCTTGGAGGATACAACATATAAACAAAATAAAAAATCCAAGTAATTGGAAACAAAGAAGGACATACTATGGCGTAGTTACCTCATCTACATCTTGATGTTGATGTTAGGTGTATGCATCTTTGCAAAAGCATTTTATATTCAAAATGCTGAAGGTGCGTATTGGCGCTCATTGAGTGACAGCCTGCATCTTGAGTATAGAGAAATGGATGCAGAGCGCGGAACAATTTATAGTGAAGATGGTCAGTTATTAAGTACGTCTCTTCCCACTTTT
>CAYFLQ010000147.1:587-4586 GCA_964344065.1 uncultured Sphingobacterium sp.
GATGGTAGAATGTTGAGTAGTTCTGTGCCGCTGTTTGATATCTATCTTGATTTTGGAGCAGAGGGTATTCAGGAAAAGAATGGCGAAAGATTCAAACATTATCTGGATAGCATCGCATATCATCTTGCTTTGATCGTTGGTGAAAAAACTGAACTCGATTACAAAAGAGAATTGATGGATGTTTTTAACAGACAGGATCGATACCATCTGTTAACCAGAAATATTGATTTTAATCAATATCAGTCATTGCGGAGTATTGCTTTTATCAAAAAAAATAAAAATAAAAACGGATTCATTTTCATCGAAAAAGAAAAAAGAATGACTCCGTTTGGACTCCTTGCAAACAGGACCATTGGACTTTCAAGAGAGTACAAGGATTCAACTGGAAATACAGTTGCTAAAAATGTTGGACTGGAAAAAACCTATGACAGTCTCTTGAAAGGGGTAACTGGCAAACGATTGGTACGCAGGATAGCAGGCGGCGCTTTTGTTCCAGTTGAAGGTTCTGAGATTGAGCCCGACAATGGCAAAGACATTGTCACCACATTAGATATCAACATTCAAGACATTGCTGAACAGGCTTTGTTGAAGGTCATGTCTGAAAATGAATGCACCAACGGTACATGTATTGTAATGGAAGTAAAGACAGGTAAAATAAAAGCCATTGCAAATCTTGGTCGTCAATCTGATGGTAGTTATGCTGAAGATTTGAACTACGCAATTACAAGATCAGAACCAGGTTCAACATTCAAATTGATCACAATGCTATCCGCATTGAATGATCAGTATATCAGTCTTTCTAATCATGTGAATATTGAAGGTGGAAAATGGGAATATGCTGGTCGTACTGTTTGGGATAGTGAGCGTCACCATCATACGGATGTTACTTACCAGCAAGCATTTGAGTTGAGTTCCAATGTGGGTATGGCCAAGCTCGCTGTAAATTATTATGGTAGAAATCCATCTAAATTTATTTCTCACTTGGAACAACTCCAATTGAATAAGCCAACCGGCATTGATTTGATTGGGGAGTCTAAGCCCGCTATTCCTCGTCCTGGTAGTAAATTTTGGAGCAACGTTTCATTGCCTTGGATGGGATTTGGTTACTCTATTGCCATTTCTCCATTGCAAACACTGATGATATACAATGCGGTTGCAAACAGAGGGAAAATGATGAAGCCTTATTTGGTGAATGCGATTATGAAGGATGGTTTGACCATCAAACAATTCAATCCCATTGTGATCAATGATTCTATTTGTAGTCAGCACACCCTAGATCAATTAAAAGTTTGTTTAGAAGGTGTAGTACTTGCAGGCACAGCTAAAAGCCTTTACGATCCCAATTTTCCTATAGCAGGTAAAACTGGAACAGCACAAGTAGCGAATGGCAATAAAGGATATACTGAACATATTTATCAATCATCTTTCGCTGGTTATTTTCCAATAGATGAACCAAAGTATTCCTGTATTGTGGTTATTAAGAATAAACCTTTTGCAGCAAAATATTATGGTGCACAAATCGCAGGTCCTGTTTTCAGAACCATCGCAAATAAATTATATACAGTTGACAGAGAGTTGTATAAATATTATAAGCACCCTGCGCTCATAGATACCAATCATAGAACAACGAAAGGAAAACCAACAGACCACCGCTTGATTGCACAGCAATTATCACAGAAAGGTACAGATCCTGGTCTTCAATATGTATCAAATAATATGTCTGCTGGAATCATGCCAGATCTCGTTGGCTATGGTTTGAAAGATGCGTTGGAAATATTGGAAAATCAATCAATGCAGGTAGTGGCCTATGGCAAAGGAAAAGTGAGTGGACAATCTATACCAGTAGGAACTCCCTTGCAAAAAGGACAGACTGTTTATTTGAATCTCGGACCTAAAATTGAAAATCCCTGATGCAATTGTTGCAAGACATATTATATAAAATAAATATTCTGTCAGTATCGGGTAAAACGGATATTCCTGTGCAGGATATACAAATCGACTCACGACTGGTTGTACCAGGTTCTTGCTTCATTGCTGTTAAAGGTGGAATGCAAGATGGGCATGATTATATCAACAGTGCTATTGATGCTGGAGCAATTGCTGTGATATGTGAAACAATTCCACAACAATTGGCATCTCATGTAACCTATGTACAAACTCCAGATGCAGCCAAGGCTGCAGGGATCATGGCCCATTCGTTTTACGGACAATCAACACAACGACTCAAATTAATTGGAGTAACAGGCACCAATGGCAAGACTACTGTTGCAACAGTATTATTCAATTTATTTAGATCAATGGGTTTTCATGCAGGACTCATTTCAACGGTGAACAATAGGATCAATGATGAGGTATTGCCATCCACGCATACAACACCGGATGTGATAAGCCTTAATAAACTCTTATCAGAGATGTTGAACGCTGGTTGTCAATATGTGTTCATGGAAGTGAGCAGCCATGCTATACATCAGCAGAGAATCAGTGGATTGATTTTTTCTGGAGGAGTTTTTACAAACATTACGCATGATCATCTTGACTATCACAAAACATTTGATGAGTATAGAAAAGTGAAAAAAACATTTTTCGATCATCTTCCATCTTCTGCATTCGCTATAACAAATGAAGATGACAAAAATGGATCATACATGCTGCAAAATACTGTAGCCAAAAAGTTTACTTATAGCTTGAAAACTACAGCAGACTTCAAGGGGAGAATTATCGATAATAGCATTACAGGATTACATATGCTGATCAATGAACAGGAAGTAATGTTTAGATTGATCGGAGAATTCAATGCATACAATTTACTTGCTGTATATGGAACTGCCATACAATTAGGTTTGGATAAACAGGAGTTGCTTCGAGAGATGAGCAATCTTCAAGGTGCTGAGGGAAGATTTGATTGGATGCTTTCAAAGCATCAAAAGGTGATTGGTATTGTAGATTATGCACATACTCCTGATGCACTCTTGAATGTTCTCACTACCATTAAAAAATTACAAAAAGGGTATGAGCAGGTGATCACCGTTGTTGGCTGTGGAGGTGACAGAGATAAAACCAAGAGAAAAGTTATGGGTGCTACTGCTGCAACGTACAGCAGCAAAGCAATCTTCACATCCGATAACCCACGCAGTGAAAATCCTGCAGCTATACTTAATGATATGAAGGAGGATTTGTCTTTTGATTTATTAAGAAAGGTGATAACTGTAGAAGATAGACGTGAGGCTATTCGTATGGCTGTGATGCTTGCAAAACAAGATGACATTATCCTGGTGGCTGGCAAGGGTCATGAAAAATATCAAGATATCAAAGGCAAAAAAATTGCATTTGACGATAAACAAGTTTTGTTAGAGGCGTTCACAGAATTAGATAAATAAAAAAATATGCTATATCATTTATATCAGTGGTTGCAAAGTGAAGGATTGAAATTTCCTGGCATGGGAGTCTTTCAGTTTATTACTTTCAGATCAATGATGGCGATTCTGCTATCATTGTTCATCACATTGGTGTATGGAAAAAGAATCATCTTGTTTCTTCAAAAAAGACAAGTTGGTGAAAGTGTTCGTGAGCTTGGATTGCAGGGGGAGGAACAAAAAAAGGGAACTCCAACCATGGGTGGCTTTATCATCCTGTTGGGCATCCTCATCCCCACTTTACTATTTGCAAATCTTGATAAAGTATACATAAAATTATTGTTGCTAAGTACGATTTGGCTAGGGCTCGTTGGGTTTGTAGACGACTATTTGAAACTTCGTGCAAAACGATTGTCTCAAGAACAGGGTATACCCTATAAAAAAGGAGATAAAGATGGATTGGCGGGTTGGTTTAAAATTTTAGGTCAAGTTGGATTAGGTGTAATCATTAGCGTAACACTTTTATTCAATGATCATGTGAAAGTATTGAGGGAGTATAATGGTGAAGGAAAGCCTGTCAATGCAACGGTGGTCAAGTTTCAAGGTGGTGAAAGGTATTTTGTGAAAGCAAACGAACCCGTTACTA
>CAYFLQ010000148.1:0-359 GCA_964344065.1 uncultured Sphingobacterium sp.
AATTTTTGTTTTGGGTCCAGTGTAACGAGCCATAGTTTTCTTTTTTGATTTTTTAATTCAGACATCAGATTATGAAAAAATCAAAAAACTGAATCAGATGTCCTTTATAAATTAATTATACACGACGTTTTTTAGGAGGACGGCAACCATTGTGTGGCAATGGAGTGATGTCCTTGATCATCACAACTTCAATTCCAGAGTTTGCAAGTGCACGGATCGCACCTTCTCTACCTGCACCAGGGCCTTTCACATACACATCCACTCTTTTCAATCCTGCATCGAATGCAACACGGGCAGCATCTTGAGCAGCCATTTGTGCAGCATATGGTGTTGATTTTCGTGAACCTTTAAATCCAACT
>CAYFLQ010000148.1:369-4579 GCA_964344065.1 uncultured Sphingobacterium sp.
GCGTAGGGGGTATTCTTTTTAGAACCCCTGAAGCCCATTTTACCGGCACTGCTCCAAGAAATTACTTGTCCTGCTTTGTTGGTTAAACTGATGATGATGTTGTTGAAAGTGGCATTGATGTGGGCATCACCGAAACTATCAACTTTTACCACTCTTTTTTTCGCAGCTGCTTTCGCGCTGGTTTGTTGTTGTGCTTTAGCCATAATTTTTAAAATAGGTACTCAAAATACTGTCAATCTTTTCAGACCCTGTTCAACCCTCACCTGCACCCGGTTTCCAGCTTTGAACAGTTCAATGGTGCAAATATATAATGGCAGTGTGTACACTGCCTATATATTACTTCTTAGGTGCCTTCTTCTTACCGGCAACTGTTTTTCTCTTACCTTTTCTTGTACGAGAATTTGTTTTTGTTCTCTGTCCTCTTACAGGCAATCCCTTGCGATGACGCAATCCACGGTAGCAAGCAATATCCAACAAACGCTTGATAGACATTTGAACCTCAGAACGCAATTGACCTTCCACTTTTAATTCGTTGGTGATGATGTTTCTGATTGCATTCAATTCATCATCATTCCACTGATTTACTTTCTTATCATAATTGATACCAGCTTTGTCAAGAATGTACTGTGCAGTAGCACGTCCAATTCCGAAGATGTATGTGAGACCAATCTCACCTCTTTTGTTCTTTGGCAAATCTATACCTGCAATACGAGCCATATTTCTATTTAAGTTTTTTCTTTATAATGTTTATTAACCCTGACGCTGTTTGAATCTTGGGTTCTTCTTGTTGATTACATACAACTTTCCTTTGCGACGCACAATCTTGCAGTCTGCACTACGCTTTTTGATGGATGCTCTAACTTTCATATCTCTATTTTTTACTCCGAAGAGTGTTGTTTACTTATACCTGAATATAATTCTACCCCTGGTCAAATCATATGGACTCATCTCAACACCCACTTTGTCTCCTGGAAGAATTCTGATGTAATGCATCCTCATTTTTCCTGAAATAGTGGCGAGAATCTCATGCCCATTTTCCAACTTCACTTTGAACATTGCATTGCTCAATGCTTCTACAATTGTTCCGTCCTGTTTAATGAGATCCTGTTTGGCCATAGTTTTTGGGAGCGCAAAGATAAGAAAATCAACGGAATTTGAAAAAATAGTTGACAATATTTCGCCCTACATCAGACAGTTTGTCCTTCAAATTACAAATGCCTGATTATCAATAAAATAAAGATTGGCCTGCAACTCCTCCCACCAACTTACATCCCAGGGAATAAAGGGCGGCCTATTTCTCTGAATGGCCAGGGTATTGCGAGTAATATGAGCAACATGGCGATCAGGAAATACCTGAATGCTTTTTTATACTTTTCCTCGTCAGCAACAGCTCTTTTGGCCATTCCATAGCCCAGGGTAATAAACACCACGGAGAGAATCATCATAACTGGATGCTCCATTTGGAAAAATCTCAAGGTGGGATCCTTCATCATGGAAACCCCCTCTGGCTTTACAAACGTAAATAACCCAAAACGCCCTAAGGTCCACTGATATAAACCAAGGAGCAAAGTAGTATGGGCCGCAATCATGGTAAACAACCAGGTTTTTTTATCTGAAGCAGCAAAGGCTTTGTTTGATTTCGAACCCATGTATGCTTTGTACATTGAAAGGAGCAACAAAACCAAAATTACCCAACGCAATAAATTATGCAAATGCAATAAACCTGTTTCCATGATATTAATGTTGATATATCCAAATGTAAAACAACCTTACCAATTTTGATCAAGCTTTCTGAGTAACTTGCAGCATGCCCCCACTCTCCTTTCACATTGAAAAAAAAGATACCTCAACCAACGCAAGGGCTGGAACAATTACAACGGATCATGGTGTTATCCAGACACCCATTTTTATGCCCGTAGGCACCGCCGGTACGGTCAAAGCAGTCACCCAACAACAGTTGCATGAAAATATCCATGCAGAAATTATTTTGGGAAATACCTATCATCTGTATTTGAGACCAGGATTGGATGTATTGAAATCTGCTGGAGGATTGCACCAATTCAATGCATGGAACAAACCAATTTTAACTGACAGCGGAGGATACCAGGTTTTTTCACTCGCCTCCAATCGGAAAATAAGTGAAGAAGGTGTAGTCTTTCAGAGTCATATTGATGGATCGAAACATCTTTTCACTCCAGAAAAAGCAATCGACATTCAACGTGTTATTGGTGGTGATATCATCATGGCATTTGATGAATGCCCCCCATACCCAAGTGAATATAAATATGTGAAAGACTCCATGATGCTCACACATCGTTGGCTGGAGAGATGTTTCCATCAATTCAACATTACTGAAGGACTATATGGATACAACCAAAATCTCTTTCCCATTGCACAGGGCGGAACAGAAAAAGATTTAAGAAAAGCTTCCTGTGAATTTATTGCTTCTCAACAAGCAGTGGGCAATGCAATCGGTGGACTCAGCGTAGGTGAACCCACAGAGTTGATATATGAAATGTGCGCATGGTCTTGCGAACATTTGCCGGAAAATAAACCCAGGTATTTAATGGGTGTCGGTACCCCGCAAGATCTATTGGAATGCATTTCAATGGGTGTGGATATGTTTGACTGTGTGATGCCAACCAGAAATGGAAGAAACGCCATGTTGTTTACATCCCAAGGCATCATCAATATTGATAATAAAAAATGGGAGTTTGATCATTCAGTTATTGATCCTCAATTGAATAACAACATCTCCAATTATTACTCAAAATCTTATTTGAGACATTTGATTAAAAGCAAGGAAATACTGGGTCTCACCATTGCAAGCATCCAAAATTTGGCTTTTTATGTATGGCTTGTAAAAGAAGCAAGAAGACAGATTACCCTTGGAAATTTCAACTCCTGGAAAAATGAAATACTTCCAGTTATCAACACAAGATTATAAAACTTCTTTTAGTAAATTCATGCAAAGCTTTACCTAATGAAACTCAAATTATATTGTCTTGTTTTATCAATTTTATCCCTACACTTCCTTTTCGCTCAAGACAAAAATTTATTTGAAAAACAATTGTTCATTTCAGGGGATGATACCCTGCCATGCAGGATACTTACTCCTATCAATTTCGACATCCATAAAAAATATCCGTTGGTTATTTTTTTACATGGCGCAGGTGAACGAGGAAACGACAATGATGCACAACTCAACTGGGGAGCAGATGTATTTTTAGATTCCTTGAATCGATCAAAATTTCCTGCTATTGTAATTTTCCCTCAATGCCCTTCAAATGATAAATGGTCTGAGTATAACAAGAATTCACTTAAAGACAGCACTGGATATGAGTTCTCAGATCTTGCTGCCATCAGAAAACCATTGAAATTGGTCAGCGATTTTATCGACACCTTGCTTCAATCTTCACAGGTTGATAAAAAAAGAGTTTACATAGGAGGCCTTTCCATGGGGGGATTTGGAACACTTGAACTACTCTGGAGGAAACCTCAAACATTTGCTGCAGCATTCCCCATTTGTGGAGCTACCAACCCCAATAAAGTAAAGGACTATAGAAAGAATCTTCCCATTTGGATTTTTCATGGAGATAAAGATGCTGTCATCAATGTGGCTAACAGCAGACTACTATTTGGTATATTGAAAAAAACAAACCCGCTTGCAAAATATACAGAGTACGCTGGCGTAAACCATGATAGTTGGAAGAATGCATTTGCAGAACCCACGCTCCTTCCATGGTTATTTTCACAAAAGTTGAATCAAGGAAAATAATTACTTCAGATCAACAATGATCCCAGCTTGGACATTTCTTGTTGGTGAAGGATTGAAAAATCGATTGCCAAAAGCATTGATATCATACCCCAGTGAATATTGTTCATTCCCAATGTTATCAATGATGATAAAACATTCAAGTGGATATTTTTTATTGCTTGACTTCCATCCCAATTTGGATTGCCATAATCTGTAAGCATCACTGAAAAAGGTATTGGCATCATTCAAAGGCATTTTACCAACATAACTGAATTGAACATTCCAATAAAAAGATCTTGCAAATGCAGCATTAAAATTTGTTACAAACACCTTGTCTGCCACCCCAGTTAACTTATTACCTGCATAGCTTGTCACATTGTTTTTATAGTTAATAAACGTAAAGTCATTGAATGTGAATGCCTGAGACCATTTCAAAGATTGTAAGAATTTCTG
>CAYFLQ010000149.1:0-4549 GCA_964344065.1 uncultured Sphingobacterium sp.
GGATTAAGATCATGCATGATGACGATTGGTTTGCTGAGGAGAACTCCTTGCGTTTATATGCAGAGGCGATTGAACAACATCCTGCTGCACAGTTTTTCTTTTCAGCTTATCAAAATATATATTTTGAACATAATCGTACAGAGCAAATGAGATTATCATTTACTTGGTATTCATTGCTTAGAAAAAATCCCGAGGTGTTGATCTCAAAGAATGTAGTTGGTCCGCCGAGTGTTACTTTGTATCGAAAATCTTCACTTTTGTACGACAAGACCATGAAATATGTTGTCGATATTGATTTCTATGCGAGTTATTTAGCTCAAAATAGGTGGGTATATATTCCTCAAGTGCTCATCAATGTAGGAATTCATGCCTCTCAGGTTACAAAATACACGTTTGGATTTTCTGAATTTCATTTTAATGAGAGTGTATTGATGCTCATGAAGAAGGGGAATGCTTATTTTAAAAATCCTGTTGTTTTTGATGGCTGGTGGAGGTTGATTAGAAACTTTAACATTGATTCACCTAAAAAATTCAAGCAGTTTGAATTGTCAGTTTCTCATGTTAAAATAATAAATAGTATGATCAAATCTCAACGATTGATTGGTATAGGTCTACTCAAGAATGGCATTGTTTCAAAGATTATAATGTTCATCACCTACTTATACAGTCGTTTTCATATTTAATGTGGGGTAATAATACCTATCATGGCTTGTTTAGTCAGGTAGATGATTCTAAATATATTCCAGCGCCAATCTGGATATATTTTTTTCATGAAAGTCAAATGATTTTCATTGCTCATTTTTTTATTGGCTTTGATTTTTTCTTTTGACTTGCTGCTTCCTTTGTGCACATGCATCACTTTGCCTTCTGGTAGAAAAATGATTTCTTGTCCCAATGCTTTGAATTCCCAGCACCACAGGGTGTCCTCGCAGTACATGAAAAAATCCTCAGATAGTTTTTTAGAGGGTAGTTTTTCTAATATAGTTTTTGGGAAAAACATATATGCACCCCAAACCCAATCGCAGTTTACCTGTCTGTCATGATTAAAATAATGATGCAGCATCAACTCTTCTCTTTTCTGTTTATTCAGTACAAGATAGAGAGGAATGATTTCCAGTAGTTCCCAACTGATCGATCTAAATTTTCTACAGTTGTATTGAAGTTTTCCATCTGGATATTGAAGCTGAACAGTTGTCATTCCGCAACTTGGCGTTTTCTCCATGAAGTCATAACAAATCTTAGGAGCATTGTTGATCAACTCACAGTCACTATTAAGAAGGAGGATGTATTTCCCTGCTGCATGTTCTATTCCAAGATTGTTGCCTTTTGCAAAGCCTAAATTAGTTGTGCTCTTTATTAATTTGATAGATGGGTATCTTCTGCTTAACTCATCTGGGTCCATATTGGGCGATGCATTGTCAACTACAATAATCTCAAATGTTAGATCCTTCGTTCTTTCAAGGATTGAGCGAATGCAATTGGAAGTAAGTTCTAAAGTGTTGTAATTGACTATGACAAACGAAACATCCATCAGATAACTTTGTAAAATCTATGGTTATTGAATAGAATATGAGCAAAATAAGGAATAGCAGTAATCATGTTTCTTACATATGAAACAAAATGTGAAAATTGAAAACTGGTTTTTCCAACTTTAAAGACAGTTTCAAGGAGCAGTCCAATAAAAAAAATAGGTATCTCAATAAAGTAGGCTAACAGAACAATCAGAAACCATAACAGGCCCCATTGTTTTCTTACTCTTAGCATTTGTGAAACAATGATTTGTCTTGCTTTTTTGCTCCACAAATCTCTTGAATTATCATATTGCTTCATTTTATAATAATCGCTGCTTGATCCGCCTCCAAGGTGTATGATTTCAATATTGGAATATAAAATCATGGGACCAAGTTTTCTCAACCTGGCACACCATTCTATTTCTTCAGCATACATGAAAAAATCTTCATCCAATAAACCAGCTTGATCTATATATTTTTTACTGGTCAAGATACACGCACCTATGATCCAATCCACTTCCTGATCTTGATCTACTACAAAAACATTGGGTTGCTTCACGCTAGCAGTTTTGGCTACATAACGTATAAAGTTTCCTAAATAAGGAAGCGGTAATAATATATTGGTGCCGCCTTTTACGAATTTAGCACCAGAGTGCTGATGCGTGCCATCTGTATTTAAGAGTTGAACTCCACATGCTATATAATGGTGTTGGAACTTGAACTTTCTATACATTTCTTCAATGGCATTGCCTTTGATGATGGTATCTGCATTGAGTAATAAGATTTCCGTTCCGGAACTCATGCGGATGCCTTTGTTGTTGGCTCTTGCAAATCCTGCGTTATAGCCCATCTGAGCCCATCTAATTTCTGGAAATTCATGAAGAATATTGCTTTCGTCATCGTTTTTTGATGCATTGTCAACTACGATGATTTCATATTCCATGCTCATGGAACTGTTCTTAATTGACCGAATGCAATTGATCACATGATCAGCTGAATTATAATTAACTATGACAATTGAGAGATCCATCTAGTTATTTTCTGAACGTCTTGTCTGTAAAAATAACATCGTCAGCCCTCCTAAAATAACTATATAAAATGCCCATCCTGAGAAGTTGGCAATTTTAGATGATCTGGCATAGGTAGCAGGTTCAAAAATAAATTGCACTTCATGCTTACCTGCTGGGATTTCCATCCCTCTCAAAAAGTAATTCACTCGATCATATGAAGCTAATTTGCCATCGATATATGCATTCCATCCGGCTGGATAGTACACTTCACTGAACACCGCAAATTGCTTTTCTTTTGATTCAAATGAATATGTTATTTGATCATTGTCGTATTTTATTAGTTTAATGTATGAAGTGGAGTCCTTTTTGAAGACTGTTTCATGACTCCCCATTCGGTCACTGATCAATGCGGTGGTAGTTGGATTGATTGAGTCAATCAGTGTAAGCTCTTGAGCCTGATTGCCAACAATGCGTATACTATCCACCAGCCAAGCTGCACCTAGGGCCTGCTCATTTTTATTTACTTGTGCAGGAGTTCCATTTGCTGGATCACCGGGCATAATGAAATAACGAGTGTCCAGCATATTCAAGAGGTTCATGCTCAATTGACCATTGAACTTGGTTTCTATGATATCTTGATAATTTCTGAGTTTGGCTGCATGGTATCCTCCGATTGATCGATGGAAATAGGAGGTTCTCGTTTCTGAAAACGCTTCACTGCTTAGATTGTAAACCCTGAAGTGCGGATCCGTATCTTTTAAGATTAATTCATCCACATTGTTGGGAGTGAAGTTTTTTGTCATCAGCTCTTCATTATCCAAATAATTTTCTTTGTTCAAATATTTCAATCCATTGTTGAATAAATCTGCAGAGTTCACAAGGAGAAGAATAACTATCAGTAATTGTGCTTTGATGTTCTTACTGATGAAAAGTTTGAATAAAGCTATAAGGCCAGCGCAATAAACCAATGCAATCAGAATGGATCCCCCAAAAGTTGCCTTTCGTTGTTCTTTCAGGGCATCTAATATGATGGTCGACATATTTCGTCCGCCTGATTGATTTTTGTCAAAGAATTCTTTTAGTTGTGCATCAATGAATGGAGATGAATAGTCGTTGAAAAGATATAGAATTATGAGAACAGCGACCACGCCTCCAAAAACGTATAAGATTTTTTTGAAAAAGGTTTTTTCAATAACTAAATCTTCTTTGGTGGTTTTTGCAAGAAACAATCCCGCAGCAAGAGGCACCAGCAATTGTATCATTACCAAAGACATACTCGGGGCTCTGAATTTATTGTATACTGGAACTGTATGAAAAATAAATTCATTGACACCTGGTAAATATTTTCCAAATGCCAAGATTGCACCTATCAATATTGAGAGTCCAATCCATACTGCGTTTTTATCTCTGGATGTAAAGATGCCAAGCAATGCCAATAAAAAGGCTATGATTCCAAGATAATTAGGGCCCACTACACTTTCCAATCCTCCCCAGTAGGCTGGCAGCTGTGTTGCAAGCTGTTGTGCATTTTCAGAAGGTATGTTTTCTTCTTCAAGTTTTTTTACAAATTTCGAATCTTCTGGCAATGTTTTTGAACTTCCTGTGCCATACGAATCAGGTAGGAACAAGGTGATGATCTCTGGAATTTTAATGCTCCACATCGAAGCATAATCGTAATCTAATCCTGTGGTCTTGGTTTGAACTATTTGTTTGTTTTTGACTTCAATATTTTTTCCCCCTCGCATGGTAAATTTTCCATATTCAACAGAATTCATTAGGATGGGAGCAGCATTTCCAACACTGATCAATACGGCAACCATTGCAGCTGCAATTGTTTTTCCGGTGTGTGCGAAATCTTTGTTTTTTATCCAACCGATGAAGTACACAAATGACATCAACAGGCAAATGATGAAAAGATAGTAGGTGATTTGTGGGTGATTGGCTGTTACCTCCATCGATAAATAGAGTGTGGTTATCACCAATCCAATCCAATATTTTTTATCAAATAATAATTTGAGTCCTGCCAAT
>CAYFLQ010000150.1:0-1206 GCA_964344065.1 uncultured Sphingobacterium sp.
TTCAGAGGGTATAGTTATGAAAGAAAGGGTGTAAAAAATTATGGTTTGGGATGGCGATTGTATGAAATGCCATCTGGTAAAAAAATTGTTTACCACAATGGCTGGTGGCATGGAAACAACACGGTGTTTAGCAAGCTGATGCAGGACTCCACCACCATCATTGTATTGGGAAATAAGTTCAATAGAAATATTTATCAAGCGAAGAAAATAGCTGGAATATATCCTGGATATGGAATAGAAATGGAAGATGATGAATAACCTTCCTCGTCAATTAAAAGATCTTAACAGGACTGATGTTTTCAATTCATCAACAAATGAAGTAAAACGCAGGCTAAAGCAGTTTGACAATTTTGCTCACAAAGGAACAAGAGGTCATGCCGCTATCATTGCCGGTTCAGAGGGCATGATGGGTGCATCTATTTTGGCAACTTCAGCCTGTATGCATGCTGGATGTGGTAAAACAACTGCCTTTGTCCCAACAGCAAGCTTCCAGTTGATACACCAAACAGTACCAGAGGCATTGGTCAGATCCTCCGATCTTATCCCAGAGAACTTCGATCTTTATCAATCCGTCGCTGTTGGTCCTGGTTTGGGTATTGATGTACACACAGAAAATTTACTGCTTAGTGCATTTCAAGCTAAAAAACCATTGGTAATTGATGCTGACGGTCTCCATATGCTCGCCAGCAATCCTTCCCTCATCTCTACATTGCCAGAAAAATCAATTTTAACACCCCATCATAGAGAATGGGAACGAATTTTTCACCCCTGCAAGGATGATATTGAAAAAATTAATACTTCAACAGAATTTTGTAAAACACACAATATCAATATTTTAATTAAAGGATATTTTTCGATTTTAGTTACTCCATCCAGTTTTTTTATGAATGGAACTGGCAATGCTGGAATGGCAAAAGCAGGCAGTGGTGATGTGTTAACCGGCATCTTAGCATCGTTATTGGCACAAGGATATGCTGCGGAAGATGCAGGTATCATAGGCATGTACGTACATGGTTTAGCGGGTGACATAGCCCGAGAGGAACTCGGGGAGGATTATATGACTGCAACCGACATAATTCATTATTTATCAGCGGCTTTTCGTTCGATTCGCAACTAAGAAAAACTGGCATTTTTTACTTATTTTTGCAACCCCTCAAATGAGGACATTAGCTTCACAAAACTAAACCGAGAAATACTGTTTATGGA
>CAYFLQ010000150.1:1216-3787 GCA_964344065.1 uncultured Sphingobacterium sp.
TCAGCCGCTTTTCAATCTATTCGCAACTAAAGAAAAATGCCTTTTTTTACTTATTTTTGCTGCCCCTCAAATGAAGGGTTATTGCATCAAAACATCAAAACCGAGAAATACTGTTTATGGAAAATTTGATCTACCTCGTTCCTTTAATGGGTCTGATTGGACTTTTTTACACGTTAGTTAAATTCAACTGGGTTTCCAAGCAAGATGCAGGAACCGATCGGATGAAAGAAATCAGCAATTACATCGCTGAAGGTGCCATGGCTTTTTTAAAAGCTGAATGGAAGATCTTAGGCTATTTTGTTGTTATTGTTGCTCTTCTGCTTGGATTCATGTCCAACAGCAATCCTAATTCACATTGGAGTATATCGGTTGCATTCATTTTGGGTGCCTTCAGCAGCGCTCTTGCTGGATATATTGGAATGAAAGTTGCTACAAAAGCAAATGTAAGAACAGCAAATGCAGCTAGAACAAGTCTTTCAAAAGCATTGAATGTTTCTTTTACGGGTGGAGCAGTTATGGGATTGGGTGTTGCTGGTTTAGCAGTGTTGGGATTGGGAGGTTTGTATATCATCTTGCAGCAAGTATTTGCTCCAGGTGCTGCCGCAACCTCAGAAGAAATGGTAAAAACGATTGAAGTACTCACTGGCTTTTCACTGGGTGCAGAATCAATAGCATTGTTTGCACGTGTTGGCGGAGGTATCTATACCAAAGCAGCTGACGTGGGTGCTGATCTCGTTGGTAAAGTAGAAGCAGGTATTCCTGAAGATGATCCAAGAAATCCAGCTACCATCGCAGATAATGTGGGTGACAATGTTGGTGATGTAGCGGGCATGGGTGCAGATTTGTTCGGTTCATATGTTGCAACCGTATTGGCAACCATGGTACTCGGACAAGAAACGATCTCTCAAGATCAATTCAATGGTTTTGCTCCGATATTACTTCCAATGCTCATTGCAGGTGTAGGTATTATCTTCTCTATCATAGGAACTTTCTTTGTGAGGGTGAGTGATGCAGCTGGCATCAATACAGACAATGTTCAGAAAGCATTGAACATGGGTAACTGGGGATCGATCGTTTTAACAGCCATTGCATGTGCAGGATTGGTTTACACGATTCTTCCTGTAGAGATGAGTTTAAGAGGAATCACATTTACACAGAATGGTGTTATGGGTGCAATTGCAGTTGGTTTAATTGTAGGCACATTGATGAGCATCATCACAGAATATTATACAGCAATGGGTAAACGCCCCGTGCTTTCCATTATCAAACAATCTTCAACAGGACATGCTACCAATGTTATTGGTGGATTGGCTGTTGGTATGGAATCTACGCTCCTTCCAATTTTGGTATTGGCAGGTGGAATTTGGGGTTCTTATGCTTGTGCAGGTCTCTACGGTGTTGCCATTGCAGCTGCAGGTATGATGGCTACAACTGCTATGCAATTAGCCATTGATGCATTTGGTCCCATTGCAGACAATGCGGGTGGAATTGCTGAAATGAGTGAATTGCCAAAAGAAGTTAGAGAAAAAACAGACGTATTGGATGCGGTTGGTAACACTACTGCTGCAACTGGTAAAGGATTTGCTATCGCTTCTGCTGCGTTGACTGCGTTGGCTTTATTTGCTGCATATGTTGGAGTAATCAATCACAATGGATATGCAATGGCAGGTATCGACATCTATAAGGCAAAAGTGCTAGCTTCTTTGTTTGTTGGTGCTATGATTCCATTCATCTTTTCATCTCTTGCCATTAGAGCAGTTGGACAAGCTGCGATGTCAATGGTTGAAGAAGTAAGAAGACAATTCAAATCAATCGCTGGTATCATGGAAGGAACTGGCAAACCAGAATACGATAAATGTGTTGCCATTTCTACTGAAGCATCCATCAAAAAAATGATGGCTCCTGGTGCAATAGCAATTGTTTCTCCCCTCTTGATCGGATTTATTCTTGGTCCAGAAGCATTGGGAGGATTTCTTGCAGGTGCTACCGTGAGCGGAGTATTGATGGGAATGTTTCAAAACAACGCCGGTGGAGCATGGGACAATGCAAAGAAAAGTTTTGAAAAAGGTGTAGAAATCAATGGAGAAACATATTTCAAGAAATCAGAACCACATAAAGCTTCTGTAACAGGTGATACTGTAGGAGATCCATTCAAAGATACTTCTGGTCCATCTATGAATATTCTCATCAAATTGATGTCCATCGTATCGCTTGTAGTTGCTCCAACACTGGCTCAACTCCATCATTCAGATGCAACCAATACAGAAATCAAAAAAGAGAAAACCATTGAAGTTTCTGTCATCAGTACTGATACCACTCAATCTCAAATTCAAGTGGTTGAGGGTCCTGATCAAGGTTTGGTAGGCGCATTGAAAGCAGACGGATTGATCAAAGCAGGAGACAATACCATTGAGGTTAAAAACGGAACACTTACTGTAAACGGATCTAAAGTAGATGCTGAAAAGTATAAGTCTTATATCAAAGGTTCAGAAATGTCTATTAAAATAAGTGAAAACGAATCCAAGAAGTAATACTCAACAAATGATCATAAAAAAGTCCCACTCAAATGAG
>CAYFLQ010000150.1:3797-4293 GCA_964344065.1 uncultured Sphingobacterium sp.
GGGACTTTTTTTATTTTGAAAAACTATGATTTTATTTTCTAGCAACTTTAAATGAAGCACTAGCTGAATTACTTGATTTGCTTTTGCTTGTAACGACTACTGAAACATCGTACAAAGTACCTGCTGTAAGTCCCCCGATTGAGATAGCTGTTCCGGAAGTATAAGGATCAACCGTTTTGGTTCCCTCTGATACAGTAGAAGCATCAGCGTTCTTTTTGGTGGTGATATCTACTTTCACGCCAGCAGAAGGTGCTTTGGTGACAGTTACTTTAAAATCATATGTTGCACCAGTAGCTGCAGCAGTAGATGAACCAGGATCTGGATCCAATGCTATACTCAACTGTTCTTCTGTCGGAGTTGGTGTAGGAGTTGGAGTAGGTGTTGGCGTCTCTTTTGTACACGTACCAGATAGCAGCAAGGTGAACAAAGAAAGTGCTGTAATATACCTTTTTAGCATAGGTCTGTTTTTTTAAAATTATTGTTTTTTGAAAACATC
>CAYFLQ010000150.1:4303-4538 GCA_964344065.1 uncultured Sphingobacterium sp.
GCTAAGCTGGTCCTCAGTAGGTGTAGGTGTAGGAGTTGGGGTTGGTGTTGGAGTTTCCTTCTTGCAACCAGCCGACATCAAAAAAGCGCTAATAGTAAAAGCGAACAAAAATCTTAAAAACATAGGTTTTTTTTTAAAAATAATGCTTTTTTGGAAATTTTACCAAACTTTTCTGGGACTCATGTCATTATACCTATTGTTAAGTATAAAGCCTAGAACCAGTTCATGAGTGCCC
>CAYFLQ010000151.1:0-4468 GCA_964344065.1 uncultured Sphingobacterium sp.
ACATGAAACACTTCCCTATCCTGAGGGAACTGCTTGTGCATCCGTGTTGAAAGCTGGTGAAAAAGGTGGCAACTTTGCAAAAACAGCATTTTTTGGATTGGGATTTGCAGTGCTCTATGCTTTTTTTCAAAAAGTATTTCACTTCATAGCAGAAACACCTTCTTATATAACTGCTCAATCCAATAAATATTTGCCCTCTGCCAAAGTAAGTGGTGAAATTACCCCTGAATACCTCGGCGTAGGTTATATCATCGGTCCAAAAATTGCGGGGATACTCGTTGCAGGTAGTGTACTCACTTGGTTTGTTTTTAATCCCCTGCTGGCAACCGTGGTTCCAGCTGACGCAATCGCTGGTCAATTGGTCAAACTTGGATACTTAAATGATCTTCAAACTGCAGGAGGACCTGGAGGATGGGATCCAATAACGCATCAATTCAGAGATTTTGCCACTGCGATCTACAGAGCATATGTCAGACAAATTGGAGCAGGTGCCGTTGCTGCTGGAGGATTCATCACATTGATCAAAACCATTCCAACCATTGTATCTTCTTTCAAAGGAAGCATTGGTAAAATAAAAAAAGAACAATCAGGTACAGAGCAATCCTTGAGAACAGAGCGCGACCTTTCTCTCAAAATTGTATTGTGGGGTAGTTTGGCATTGATATTGCTCATGGCAATTTTACCCATGCTGCCAGGCAATGGGATTGCAAGCAAATTGCTCATTGGAATTCTGGTGGTAGTTTTTGGTGCATTCTTTGTAACAGTGTCTTCACGTATTGTTGGTCTCATAGGATCGTCAAACAATCCGATTTCAGGCATGACCATTGCGACCATCATGGGCACTTGTTTGGTTTTTATTGCAGTGGGATGGACAGGAAAAGTTTTCGAACCCATGGCCTTGGTGGTTGGTGGCATTATTTGTATTGCAGCTGCCAATGCAGGAGCAACATCTCAAGACTTAAAAACAGGATACATATTAGGTGCCACGCCACGTGCACAACAAATTGCATTGTTCATTGGAGCCATTGTTTCTTCCATTGCAATTGGCTTTACCATCAAAATACTGGATACGCCTACACAGGAAATGTTGCAATCCAACATCCATCATGCCATTGGAACGGATCGTTATGCAGCACCACAAGCAACCTTGATGGCAACCTTGATCAAAGGAATCCTTTCCTTTAATTTGGATTGGCAATTCGTTTTGGTTGGAGTGGCAATAGCAATCGTAATGGAACTCTGTGGTATAAAAGCATTGAGTTTTGCAATTGGTATATACCTTCCTCTTTCAACTACGCTTCCAATTTTTATAGGAGGTGCCATCAGAGGTTGGGTAGACCAAAGAAAAAAATCTTCAGACAACTCACACGAAGAAGATTTGAGACAAGGAAATCTTTTTGCAACCGGACTCGTTGCAGGGGGTGCCATCGCAGGTGTGTTGGTTGCATTTTTATCTGCCAATGATTCCATTGCCAAAAAACTAGGTATGTTGAACATGGAAGAGTCGATTACTCATCTGTTGGGTGAACAAGGTTATTTTTTGCTGGGTACTTTTATGTTCTTTGCAATGGCATTTGTCTTATACAGAGTTGCCATGAGAAAAGAAGAATCACTATAAAACATGATCATGAAAATTAGGGCATTGAAATTCGGTTTACCCTTGATCATCTATGCACTGGCATATTTATCTTTTACGCAAACAGGTTGGATGGTATTTGCACCAGTATTATTTGCATTCCTGATTGTACCATCGGTGGAGCTATTGATTCCATCAAATGAGAAAAATCTTTCTGCTGCAGAAGAACAAATTGCAAAAGAAGACAAGCTCTATGACATTTGGTTGTATGCTATAGTTCCATTTCAATATATCGCAGTGTATTATTTTTTGCAGACTGTCAATGATCCCACCATCAATAATTGGGAACTGATAGGAAGGATTTTGGCCATGGGACTGCTTTGTGGAACATTCGGTATCAATGTTGGACACGAACTTGGCCACAGACGACATCTATATGAGAGAAACATGGCAAAGGCTTTGCTGCTCACTTCGCTTTATATGCATTTCTATATTGAACACAACAAAGGGCATCATAAAAATGTTTCTACCCATGAAGATCCCAGCAGCGCAAGAAAAGGTGAAAGCCTTTACCGCTTTTATCTAAGAACTGTCATTTACGGGTATATTTCAGCCTGGAAGATTGCAGCAGATGAGCAAAGAAAGAAAGGCAAGCCAGTATTCAATGTTGCGAATCAGATGATTCAGTTTCAATGCTTACAACTTTTGTTTGTTGCCATTGTATTTGGTGTGTTTGGAACCTTTGCTGGATGTTGTTTTCTTGCTGCCGCAACCATAGGCTTTCTGTTGTTGGAAACCGTTAACTACATCGAACATTACGGATTGGAAAGAAAAAAAACAGCCGAAGGTTATGAACGTGCGATGCCTGAGCACAGCTGGAACAGCAATCATTTTCTGGGAAGACTATTGCTTTTTGAATTATCCCGACACAGTGACCACCATTATCAGGCAAGCAGAAAATATCAATTGCTCAGACACCACGAAAATGCTCCACAAATGCCAACTGGATATCCAGGCATGATTATTCTGGCCATGTTCCCACCTCTTTGGTTTGAAATCATGCACCGAAGGATGGCTAGATTTCAAGGCTAATTAAGAAATCTTCTCTGCACCAAAATAAGACTGTAACACTGATGGGATCATGATTCCATTTGCAGTTTGAAAGTTTTCAAGCAAGCTTGCAAGAATTCTTGGGAGAGCAAGAGAGCTTCCATTTAGAGAATGCAGCAATTGTGTTTTGCCCTGCTCATCCTTTGTTCTAATCTTCAAACGATTGGTTTGGAAAGTCTCAAAGTTAGACACAGAGCTTACTTCAAGCCAACGTTCTTGAGCAGCACTGTATACTTCAAAATCATATGTCAAAGCTGATGCAAAACTCATATCGCCTCCACATAAACGCAAAATTCTATAAGGCAATTCAAGAGATTGGAGCAGTTTTTCAACGTGTGAAACCATTTCATCCAAGGCAGCATAACTGGTTGAGGCTTCAGTAAGTTGAACGATTTCAACCTTATCAAACTGATGCACCCTGTTCAATCCACGTACATCTTTTCCAAAACTGCCTGCCTCTCTTCTGAAGCAGGGAGTATAGGCGGTCATTTTTACAGGGAGAGCTGAAGCAGCAACAATCTCATCTCGATAAATATTTGTAACAGGAACTTCAGCAGTGGGTATCAAATACAAATCGTCTTCCTGAATGAAATACATCTGCCCTTCTTTATCAGGCAACTGTCCGGTTCCATAAGCAGAACTTGCGTTGACGACATGTGGGGGGATATATTCAGTATATCCAGCATTGATATTGAAATCTAAAAAATATTGAATCAACGCCCTTTGTAATTTAGCACCACGACCTTTGTACAATGGAAATCCGCTTCCAGTAATTTTTACACCTGTTTGAAAGTCTACCAAGTCATATTGAGTGATGAGATCCCAATGTGGCTTTGCTCCTTCATAGAGTTTCGGAAGAGCCGAACTTTGTTTAACAACTGTATTTTCTTCAGGTGTTTTTCCTTCAGGCACAATTTCATTGGGAAGATTAGGTAATCTCAGCAGTATTTGTGTGAGCTTTTCCTCTACTGAAGAAAGTTCTGTAGTGAGTGTATCAATTTGTTCTTTCAATGCAGCTACATTGGATTTGCTTTGCTCTGCTTCCTCTTTTTTTCCTTGTGCAATCAATGCACCAATAGATTTAGAGGCAGCATTTCTCTGTGCCAACAGATCGTCTGATTCTGATTGAACTTTTTTCCTTTGATCATCCAATGAAATGATATCATCTACCAGATGCACATCCTGAAAATGCTTTTTTTTCAGTCCCTGCAATACTTTTTCTTTGTTTGATCTGATAAATCCCAATTGCAACATCTGAGGAAATTTTTGCAAAGATAGGTATTCAGGGAGTTGTGGTATACGCCCTATCATAATCTTGATTAGTTTTGTTGGATGATGGTTTCAGAAGATTTACAAGTCAGGTGGTGGAAATTAGAAGAAAAGCTGGTTGCCAGGTTTGGCAAAAAACCAGACTTGGAGTCAATACTATTTTTAATAGGAGTGCAAGAAGTGGGGGGAGCTGGTCACCAATTTACAAAAGAACAAAAACAGGATTTGATGCACGTTGCAGTGTGTTCAATTCTTTCAGCTAGCGGTTATTATGAGAGGGAAGGCTGGGATGAAGATGGATGGCCACACTTCAAGCAATTGAAAGAGCTGCCAACGATGGGCCTCATCGAGCAGGAAAATTTTATGAAGGACCATGTTTTATTTTATTTCTCACAGAATGATTTTATATGAAATGTAAAACGACCCTGCACCTGCTAACATGCTTACTTGTTTCGATCAATCTTTTTTCGCAGCCAATGGTAAAATTGAAAAAATCCGATTGGAGGAAAGATG
>CAYFLQ010000152.1:0-4467 GCA_964344065.1 uncultured Sphingobacterium sp.
CTTAGAAATATAGGAGTTCAGTTCCGTGTTTTCTTTTTCAGTAAGATACCCCTTGGATTCTGCCTCATTTCTACTTTTTTCATTCGGATTAAAATGCCACCACCACAGTGTTTTCAAAATCAAAGCATAATAAGCTTTTTGGTCAACTTTTGATGGATCTCCATTGTTGATGGCTATTAAGCTATCACAGTTTTTGATTTTTTCCTGGCTGAAATTTTTATGAAATTCAAATTGCTTTAGATCAGTTTCCAAATCGTGTGCAACCGTTTTTAAAAGTTCCCTTTTTTTATTGTTCTCTGCAATGTGTTCTCTGATATTTTCAGCAAAAAAGCCCAACGTAACAGCCGTGAACAGCATGACAAATTCAATGATATATTCAGACCATTTCTTTTTATGGGTAGGGTGATGTGGGTGATGTACTTCCATATAGGTATAATTATAGCTGAAAATAAGGCTTTGTTTTCAATCCTATTAATATGTTGAGATAATTTTCATACATTTAGTAGAACCAAATTATTTACCATGAAAAATGTTCTATTACTCATAGGAGTAGCTTATTTGTTATCTTCTTGCAGTTCAGCAAATGATAAAAATGCTGAATTAAGTAAAAAAAATGTTGATTATTATTCTCATGTATGGGAAGTAGCCATCAACGAAGGCCGTACCAATATTTTAGATACTGCTTATGTAGAGGATGCAGTATTACATACCGTTCCTGAAGTAAAGGGAAAAGCCAATGCAAAAGCCTATTACGAAAACTTTGTAGTTGGATTTTCAGACAGAAATTTCATAGTAAAAGAAATATTTGCTGATGGAGATAAATTGGTAAAATATTGGGAATTTAAAGGAAAACATACCGGAAACTTTTTTGGAATTCCTGCAACTGGGAAGGATGTAGATGTAATCGGATGCACCATTGCCAAAATGAAAGACGGAAAAATTGCAGAAGAACAAGACTTCATGGATAATCTTGAATTCATGAGACAATTGGGATTGATGCCTAGATAATGTAAATTCAGACATTAAGAATGTTCATATAAAAATTTTAAAATGAAAAAAATTCTACTTGGCTTATTTGTTTCAGCTTCCATTTTTGCTTGTAAAAATGAAGAAACCAAAGAAGTGGTAACAACTGAAAAAGCCCCTGCTGCCATTGAGCACATTTATAAACCAACCTATACTGACAATTTTAAAATCGGAGATCAAAATAATGTTTTGATTGCGGAACAAATGCACCAAGCAATGTTTGCCAAAGACTTTAAAAAAATTGGTGAATTCCTTTCTGATACTGTATTGTTCAGCATGGAAGACGGATCAACCATCAAAGGAAAAGAAGCCGGCTTAGCATATATGGAAAAGGCATTTGCTGGAATGAATGTCAAAAACTATTCTATGACAGGTGCAGTACCCATCGTTGGTGATAACGGGCATCAGTGGGTCATCATGTATGATAGAGCAGATGTTGAAACGCCGGATGGTAAGACCCAACACATTGAGTGGGTGGATTCATTTAGATTTCTCGATGGGAAAGTGGTGCATATGAATGGATATGCAAAGAGCACGAAATAATAAATGAAGAGTTATAAAAAAAGGCCCCAAATGATTGGGGCCTTTTTTTATAGTTGAACAGTAATCTATTTTGCTGCTGGGGCAACAGGAGGTAAATCAGAGTTTGAAATATCTCTATGCAATTTCCATTTACCATCTTCTTTTTTCCATAACACCAAATATTTCCCAATATCCATTTGAGCACCCTCTTTAGATTTAATCACAAATGTGCCTTCTTCAGTTAAAAAATTTTCATCCCCCCATACCTCAACAGTATTCAACTCTACAGTTGCGCCACCGGTTGCAGTAATAAATGCGCCCCAAGATTTGATTAAATTCTCCTTGCCTTTAACAATAGGTGCATTATAAGACATCAGGGCTCCATCTATACTGTATGCAGATGCTACTGCTACAGAATCTCCCTTGCTAAGTGCATCTGTAAGTTCTTTATTGGCAGCAATGATTTCTTTTTTGGCATTTTCCAAATCAAATGCTGATTTTTGTTCTGTACTGCTTTTACAAGCAAATAATGAAGTTGCTACGATAGCAACAAAAAATAATTTTTTCATGTGAGTGTATTTAATGACTAATGTAGGATTAAAAAAGTAAACAGATAATAATAAATCGGTTTTTTAATTGAAATATGATGAAATCAAACTTTGAATTATCTCTAAAATCTTATTTTTAAAAAAATTTTTATTGGAAGTCCATCATTCATATCTCCTTCCAAAAAAACTGTAAAATATGTGCAACAAATTTTATCATCTTTTCGACCATGGCAGCTATGGTTTTATCGAACAACATTTTAAAATGATATCATGTTAAATAACCAACAATTATGTCTACACCAACGATAAGATCTAAAAATATATGCTGTGAAGTTGGATGGTTCGATGATCTATGTGGCGGTGATACTGCATTTCTTGGAGTACCAGATCCCCTTCGCTTGAGTACCTTTGAGCATTGCACAGACATTATTCAACTTGCAGATGAACTGGGTTATGATAATATATTACTCCCCACTTCATATATGCTGGGCCAAGAGACAATCCCTTTTGCAGCTGCGGCGGCTGTACAAACCAAACAAATCAATTTACTAGCTGCAGTTAGAACAGGTGAAATTCATCCTCCAATGCTCGCCAGACATTTAGCGACATTAGATCATATGCTGAAAGGAAGATTAACAGTGAATATTATCAACTCAGATTTGCCGGGATGGAAAGAAGATCCAAAAATTCGATATAAAAGATGTGAAGAGGTGATTGAAATTTTGAGAATGGGTTGGACTAAAAATAGAATCGAATACAATGGAGAAATATATCCACAGTTAAACTTAGATACAACTCCAATAAAACCATTTCAAAACAATGGAGGTCCGCTTCTTTATTTTGGAGGAATTTCACCGGGGTCAAAAGAGATAGCAGCAAAACAAGCTGATGTGTTTCTTATGTGGCCTGAACCAATGCATGCTATAGCATCTACCATGGAAGAAATGTCAAAGCGTGCATCAGCATATAAGAGAACAATCGATTTTGGATTGCGTATTCATGTTATTGTCAGAGAAACAGAAGAAGAAGCAAGATTATATGCAAAACAAATCATGAGTAAATTCAATCCTGAAGGGTACAATCTCAAATATTTAGCACAAGACAGTCAGTCTGCCGGAGTTTTAAGACAAGATGAAGCAAGAAATTCACTGGGAGATGAAGACGATTTTATTGAACCTCAATTGTGGATGGGAATTGGAAGAGCTAGAAGTGGGTGTGGAGGTGCAATTGTAGGAAATCCACAACAAGTATTAGATAAATTGAATCAATATATGAATCTGGGTATTCGTGCATTTATTTTATCTGGTTACCCATTGATGGAAGAAGCGAAACAATTTGCAAAATGGGTGCTCCCACACTTGCCACAAATTAAATTGAATATTCTGCAAGAAAGAAAATAAATGAATACAGCTATTCTTTAAATAAGATTATATATGATTGGATTACTCAAGGGAATAGATTTAGCTGTCTTTATCCTGTGTATGTTGATCCTAGTTGGATCTACCATATTGGGTAAGCGTGATACATCATCCGAAAATTATTTTATGGCAGAAAGAAATTTAAGATGGTGGTCTGTTGCAGGTTCAATCTATGGCACCAATGTAAGTCTTGCACAAATTATTGGTATGCTAGGAATTGGATACTCCATAGGATTTGCACAAAGTCACTATGAATTTCTTGCAATCCCTGCTATTTTGATGTTATGCTTTGTATTTATTCCAGCCTATAGAAAGAAAAAAACTTTTACCCTTTCAGAGTACATTGGGAATCGATACAACGAAACCGCAAGATTGTTATACACCATAGTCATCATAGCAGTAATTATTATTTTACTCGTTGGAGGCTTATACATAGGAAGTAGACAGTTGGGATTACTTCTACGGGATACTTCATTTGTACCGAACTATATACAAGGTGTTATATTAATTGCCTTTATTGCATGTACATTGGTATTTTATGGAGGAATGCGTGCTGTTGTAAATGCAGAAAATATCATTACGATACTAATGGTAATAGCAGTTATGACTGTTGGAATTTCAACGCTATGGCAACCAGAGATCGGAGGTTTTGCAGGATTACTTGAATTGGATCACTCACCAAAGGGAATGCAAAAGATGCATTTATATTTACCCAGTAATCACCCAGATCTGCCTTGGACAGGAGTATTCAGTGGGCTGTTGATATTACATGGATTTTTCTGGACAACCAATCAATTTGAGGTACAACGAGTCTTGGCCGCAAAATCAAATCAAGATGCCCAATTAGGTGCAATTGCAGCTGGATTTCTAAAATTAACTATACCATTTTTTTCAATTTCTGCCGGAGTTGCCGCAGCATATTTATTCAAGTATAAATATGGATTATATAATAT
>CAYFLQ010000153.1:0-4463 GCA_964344065.1 uncultured Sphingobacterium sp.
GTGGGCCATCATCAAAACTGAGATAAAGGGTTTTTTCAATTTCTTTGTACGACCAAGTTCGTCTGGGATACAATAAACGCAACCAAAAAGGAACCACTACAGGAAGATTCATTTTTTTACAGTTGAATTGGATGCACGGTATGAATGATTCATTTCTTGAATCATTTGGAGGATATACTTACCGCCTGTTCTCTTTTCAGCACTGGTAACAAAGATTGGAGGCAATTCAGTCCACCACTTTTTAAGCACATCACCAAATGCTTTTACATGTGCGCTCACTACTTTCTGAGTTTCCTTATCTGATTTCGTAAATACAATGGCAAAGGGTATCTGCCACTCTCCCAGCCGGTTGATGAATTTTATATCTATCTCCTGTGGTTTGTGTCGTGCATCGACCAGCACAAACAGATTCAACAAATTTTCTCTGGATTTAATATACCCATCAATCATCTTCTCCCATTGTTTCCTTTGCGAAGCAGATACTTTTGCAAAACCATACCCTGGCAAATCCACCAAATACCATTTTTCCATGATCGCTCCATCTTTCTCTTTACTATGGATGGAAAAATGGTTGATCAATTGTGTCTTGCCGGGGGTGGCAGATACTTTTGCCAGCTGCTTCATGCCGGTTAACATATTGATCAATGAAGATTTGCCAACATTGCTTCGGCCAATAAATGCAAATTCTGGTCGATCGGAACCCGGACAATCTTCCACCTTAGGACTGCTGATGATATATTCGGCTTTATGTATGATCATGCAAGGTGGATATTTACCATTCTGTTAAGAGGGCTTGAGTCGATTTTAAGTACTTTTGTCGGGATGGGAAATTACGCACACGACAGTATTGTACCTGATCAGGCCTCAAATTTACCGAAAAAAGAACAGGTGGCTCTCATGTTCAATGAAATCGCACACAAATACGATTTTTTGAACAGGTTTTTATCAGCAGGAATTGATGTCAGCTGGAGAAAAAAAGCATTGAACATGCTAAAAAAAGAACAACCTCAATCCATGTTGGATGTCGCGACAGGAACGGCGGATCTTGCCATCATGTCTGCACAAATGCTGTCCCCAAAAGAAATCATCGGAATTGATATTGCTGAAGGCATGTTGGAAATTGGAAGAAAAAAAATTGAAACCCTTGGGTTGCAACCATGTATCCAATTGCAGACAGGCGACAGTGAACAATTAAATTTTCAAGACCATCGATTTGATGCAGTAACAGTATCATTTGGAGTTAGAAATTTTCAACATTTAGAAAAAGGTTTATCTGAAATTCTTCGAGTACTAAAACCAGGAGGCACACTGATCATATTAGAATTCTCAAGGCCCAGTGCCCCTGTTATCAAACAATTCTATACCCTTTATATGAATATCATCACACCAAAGATTGGTGGATTATTTTCAAAAAGTAAAAAAGCGTATCAATACCTGAATGATTCTGTTCAACAATTCCCAGAAGGTAAAGAACTTGTGAAAGTGATGGACCGGGTTGGATTTTCACAAACATCATTTAAAAGATTGAGTTTCGGAATATGTACCATATACATTGGAAAAAAATAATCACCATTTGCTTCACGGCGATTGCGCTTCAAGCAGCATCACAGCATGCCGTTGAATTGAATTTAGCTGATCATGATGTGAAACCATATTATTTTGGCATCATGCTGGGTTATAACACATCCCATTATAATATTTCTCATCATCCAAATTTCTTAGACCCCTCTATCAACAAGCGAATTGCAGATGTTGAATCTGGCAATACAGGAAGAATCCATTTAGGAATCATGGCCAACTATCAATTGTCAAAGAAATTTGATCTTAGATTCTACCCCCTTAATCTTGTTTTCAGTGAAAAAAGACTTGATTATTTGATGAAAGACAACACCGTGGAAAATCAAAGAGCAGAATCCATTGTGATGAGTTTCCCTCTGCAGATAAGGCTCAAAAGTGATCGCATCAATAACTTCAGGGTATATACACTGGCAGGTGCTAAATATGATTTCGACTTGGCCAGCAATGCAGGATCTAGAAATACTGACAACATGCTCAAAATCAAGAAAAACGACTATGGCATCGAAGGAGGTATTGGATTTCAGTTTTTCATGCCGTATTTCATATTGTCGCCTGAAATCAAGTTCAGCTATGGACTTTCCAATATTCATTCAAGAGATACTGAACTTATTTTCTCCAATGTTGTAAATAAAATGAACACCAGAATGCTTATGTTCTCTTTGCATTTTGAAGGAGGAGGACTGGGTAAATAAACACATCGACATGGCTGTTACCATCATCAAAAACACAAAAATTGTCAATGAAGGGAAAATCATTGAAGGAGATCTACTCATTCAACATGACCGAATTGAGAAAATAGGAGGAGTTATCAACCATCCTCATGCTAGAGAAATAAATGGTGAAAACAACTATTTACTACCTGGTGTCATTGATGATCAAGTTCATTTTAGAGAACCCGGACTAACACATAAAGCAACAATTCATACAGAATCATGTGCAGCAGTTGCAGGAGGTACTACCAGTTTTATGGAAATGCCGAACACCAAACCTGCAGCACTTACCCAAGATATATTAGAGGAAAAATACCAAATTGCAGCTAACAGCTCTCCAGCGAATTACTCCTTTTTCATGGGTACTTCAAATGAAAACACTGATGAAGTATTAAAAACAAATGAAAAAAAAGACCGCATATGCGGAATAAAAATATTCATGGGTTCATCCACAGGTAACATGCTGGTTGACAACGTGCTCACATTGGACAAGGTTTTCAAAGAATCAGAGGTACTGATAGCCACTCATTGCGAAGATGAACGCATCATTAAAAGAAATCTTGAATTAGTAAAGGCAAATAAATCACTCCTTACAGCAGCAGACCACCCCATCATTCGGGATACAAACGCATGCTTTGAATCTTCGTTTTTTGCTGTTCAACTTGCCAAAAAATATAATACCAGATTGCATATTCTTCATATTTCAACTGCAAAGGAATTGCAACTGTTCTCTAATATGTTGCCTTTGAAAGAAAAAAGAATAACCTCGGAAGTGTGTGTTCACCATCTGCATTTTACAGCTGATGATTATGCTCGCTTGGGCAATAAAATTAAATGCAACCCGGCCATTAAATCAGCTGAAAATAAAACAGCATTGTGGGAAGCATTGTTAGACGATCGGCTAGACATCATTGCTACTGATCACGCTCCCCATACCATGCAAGAGAAAGAAGAAGATTATGAACATGCACATGCAGGATTACCACTTGTACAGCATAGCTTACAATTGATGTTGCACTATCATAAACAAGGTGCCATCTCCATTGAAAAAATTGTAGAAAAAATGTCTCATGCCCCGGCAACATGTTTTCAAATTGCAGATCGAGGCTACCTTAGAGAAGGATACTATGCAGACATGGTGATGGTTGATATGAATCACGCCAACAAAGTCTCTAAAAATAATATTTTATACAAATGCGGCTGGAGCCCGCTTGAAGACTTTATCATGCCTGCCAGCATTGATAAGACTTTTGTAAATGGAGAAATTGTATTTGAAAATGGCATTGTTCATATTGAAAAACGAGGAAAACGATTGCTGTTCAACAGAGACTGATCATGTACATTGATTCAACTACCCTTCAAGATCTATCCGTTTTCAATCCGAAAGATGAAGCTTCGTTGTTTTATTTGATTGACTACACAACAACTACAGAAGGCAAATCAGCATTGATCAACATTCTTCATCAACCTCATCAGAAATTGGATGACATTCTACATGTACAAAATATATTACAACTCATATCAAGGAAAATAGAACAGTGGCCTTCTGAGATTTCAAATGGAACGCTGTTGGTGATTGAAAAATTTTTCGACGACAACCCGGATCCAATACCAGAAGACATCTCTGCTCTTCAAGCCAGTGTATATAAATGGATGCATCCACGTGATTATAGCCTGATTGTATTTTCAGTGAAACAGCTGTTTTTGCTGATCAAAGGATATCAAAAAATTCACGCATTTTTCGATTCCCCCTATCTGCCTGATCCTTTGGCTGCGATGCTATCTCAAACTACTCAAATACTGAGAGATAACCACTTGAAAGCACTTGTTGATAAACAAAGCTTTGAAGAATTGAGTATAAAAGAAATACTCTATTATGGCAGATTGTTTCATGTTGAACTTGTTCAAGAAACAAGAAAGCTTATTAATATTTATGGGAAACTGGATGCCTGGTATGCGTTGGCCCAAGCCAACAAGGTTTTAAAACTTGAAAAACCTGTCTTTACAAATCAAACTTCTCAGATCGACATCAAGGCACTCAGACACTTGTTGCTTGAACATGCCGTGAGCTACGATATTAAGATGAACAAAGAAAGTAATTTTATATTCCTTACAGGTGCAAACATGGCAGGAAAAAGCACGCTGATCAAAGCTGTTGGATTGGCTGTTTATATG
>CAYFLQ010000154.1:0-4439 GCA_964344065.1 uncultured Sphingobacterium sp.
AAAAGAAAGTCAAAATACTTGAAGAACCACCACCCCTTCCGCTGGCCGACGTATTGGTTACAATGGTTGAATATGAACGCTGTGGAACGAGTTCAGATGGCTGAATCATTTTTACCTGATCTAAAAATATTTGGGCCTTTGCATTAAACTCACGGTTGCCATCTTTAGAAGTTTTAGCATAACTCAAATTTCCACCAAGTGAATGATAGTTGTATTCACTTGAAACAGACAATCCAAATCCAACAATTGATTTCCTTTCTTCGTTTTCGGTTTTCCAAGTAATAGATGGATAAATTCTGGTTCCACCTTTATTGGAGGCCCCTGTTTTTGAAACATATGCAGACGAGGCAGCAGTATGATGATCCACTGCGCCTTCAAAATCTACTGTATGTTTTTTATCATACATATCCCAACGAATAAATTTCAATTGTACAATGTTTGAAACATCAGTAAGATATTGAGTGCCATTCCCTCCAGTGATAGCAGAATGATAACCATCTTGTTGATAGTATCCTGAAATCAAATTGGTTTCTTCCAATTTGAGTTTTCGATTTTTATAATTACCTGATGTATCGGTACTTTTCTGTGAAAATGCATTCAAAAACAATAAATACAAACCGATAACTGTTAGATATATTTTACGCATAAATAGTTTCTAAAGATGAATCAATTGCAACCACAACCCCCGCCAGCTTTGCCGCCGTTGGCACCTGAAGCACCTTCGCGGTAACTCATGAAGCCCATTTCACCTCTTTCTACTTTTCGTGCAGAAAGCTCCATCTCTGCATCATTGAGTTTCCCTTTCTGATAAGGTTTTACTGCCATGCAACTCCATAAACTCAATGGAATACTTAACAATGCAGCAAGTCTAAATAAGAATTTTTGTTTCATGTGCTTAATTATGATAAGTGAATATTTGAAGAAGTATATAATTTATTATCATCATCAATGATGACGCATTCAACTCCATGCAATTGATTTACCATGTGCAGTGAAGGCTGAATACCCATGATGGTTACTGGCGTTGCCAATGCATCACATATTTCAGCATTGGGAGAAAAAATGGTAACACTTTTAATACCTCTTACAGGCATTCCAGTTTTTGGATCAATTGTATGAGAATATTTTTTACCATTGATGATTACAAATTTTTCATAATTGCCTGAAGTCGCAACTGCACTGTCTTTCAACTCCATCATCGCAAAGGCCTTCTCAGTGAGATCAGGATGAGCAATACCCACCGTCCATGGCTCTCCATTGGGTTGTTTGCCCCAGACAGTAAGATCCCCCGAAGCATTTACAATTCCATTCTGTATACCTAATTGAATCAGTACTTTTTTTGCCATCTCTGCAGCATATCCTTTACCTATTCCGCCAAACCCAATGCGCATCCCTTCTTCTTTTAGAAATACAGTTGAATGCTCTTCATCTAAGATGATATTCCTGAAATTGATAAGCCTGGTCATTTCTTTTGCAGTATCCGGATCGGGCAATTCAGTCATGTTACAATCAAAATTCCAGAACCTTTTATCAATCGACCCATAGGTAATATCAAATGCACCTTGGGTCAATGTAGATATCTTTATACTTCTTTTTATCAATTGAAAAACTTCATCAGAAACGTTAACTGGCTTTACGCCAGCATGTTGATTGATCAAATTGGTTTGGCTGCTTGCTTTGTATGTTGAAAGCAACTCTTCAATCCGTTTGATTTCATTGACAGCTTTATCAATACAGGATGCTGCATATACTTCATCATCAGCAACAACCGTTAGTTGAAAACGATTGCCCATTAAAAGTTGTTCGCGTTGATGAAGCCGTGATTGCATTTACTTTGGATTGGTAAGTTGATTGATCAATTGACTGAATTCTTGTGAACCATTTGCATAAAATCCTTCCCAAGTTTTAATCACCTTGCCGTTTTCATCCAATAATAACGTGAATGGGAAAAGTCCCTTTGTATTATATTGTTCTGCCAGATCATCATTTATTTTTTGTTGAGCAGACGGCAACTGATTTTTTTTCAAACGTGGAAAATCTGCATTGACCATCACCAATTTCTTGTCTGCTACCCTCTGAAATTCATCTGTATTAAAAACTTCTTGGTGCATTCTTATACAAGGCCCGCACCAATCAGATCCTGAAAAATTGAGTAAAATATACTTGTGCTCTTGCTGTGCAATCTGCTTGGCCTGCTTCAAGTCATTCAACCAATGAGGCGTGGTGGAAAAAAGAAGTGGCATCAATAAGCCGACGATCAAAGATTTCATGACAAATAATTGTTTCTACTTTGACTCAAAGTAAGCTTTAAAGTTTAAACGCTCATAATTTTTTAAAAAAGTGCTGCTATTCAACACCAATCTGTGTTTTAACAAGTCGTTTCTACTGTATTTAGTTAATTTTATGTTATAAACCCATAATATGAAAAAATGGATAGTCGGTATGCTGTTTCTTGGGATGTGGTCATCAGGATTCTCTCAACATCTGGAGTCTAGAAATAATCAAACAATACTTTCAATACTCAACCAACATTTTTCCAAACTTGGATCTCTTGCCTTGATCCAAGGCAACATTCAGGAATCCAATGCCCGAAGAACATTTAGTATTGTTCATGATAGTTTATATATCTATTATAATGATCCAACAGATTTTATCACTGGTAAACCCATTTATGATACCACAGCAATTGCATTGAATGAAATTGCAAAGGTTAAAATAATAAAAGGTAAAGGTGCTAATGATGAATTTGGACTTGGTATTCAATTTATACCCGAAAAAAATGGTATCAACAAAGAAGTTGAATCCAATGCCCGCAACAGCAAGATCAGTGATAAACAATTGGCATCCACTAATGGAACACTTGTTCAAAAAATGCAGGGACAAGCGTCAGGTGTATTTGTGGGAAGCGACAATAACCCGGGAGGAATTCCAAAAGTGAGAATTCGTGGTATTACTTCTGTAAATTCAAGCAGCAACCCTCTTTACATCGTTGATGATGTGCCTATAAATAACATCAGCAGCATCAATCCGGATGATATCGCTTCCATTGATGTATTGAAAGATGCATCTGCAACTGCCATGTATGGCGTAAGAGGTGCAAATGGAGTGATCATCATCAAAACTAAAAAAGGAGGCAGCGAAGAAGTTATTCCAGATGATATAAAACTTCAAAGAGAACTACCATATACCCTGTGGCTATTTGGAGAAAAAGCAACCAATTTCAATAAGTCACAAGAAAGCAAACAAATTATTGCATTACTCAATGATAGAACGAAAAATCGTTGAATCAATGATTGCCGTGCAAATGATAATATTTTAACAGCTCTTCTGCTTGTTTCTTAGTCTTGAGCATAAAACTCATCGATGAAACAATATTATTGGATCTTCTGAAAATAACAGGTATTACCTCTGATTTAAATTGTTCAAGTTTTTGATGACGAATGTTATAATCCTCATCAGCATTTACAATCTTAGATAGATTATTGAAAATACTTTCGTTTTCCCCTAAAATTTGATCTTTGACAGTTAATCGATCAACCAAATCATTGTGTCTGTATGCAGCGATGCCAGGCAATGTCCATTTATTCATCATAGGAACAAACCCATTATAATAAAAATCCATTTCCTGAGAACTGCTTCTTAATTCTGTAGCTTCTGATTGATTGCTATATTCAATAATAAGATGAAGCAAAGTTGTATCCTTAATATATCGCAATGCTCCCGCACTCTTCATCTGTTCATATATATCATTGTTACTTACATATCTTATAGTATATGTTGGAATGATATCGAAAAATTCAAAAAGATCCAACTCATGTTTGGCATCCATCACATAAATAGCAGCTGAATCATGCAGGGCCAATAAATATTGATCCCGCTCCATGAGAGAATCAATAAAATGTGTATTGATTTCTACTTCACGCATGAAACTTGAAACGTATTCATGGGAACGCTCATTTTCAACATAAATTTCACGAAGATTTTCTGCAAAAAAACCAAGCGTAACCGCAAGAAACATCATAAAAAATTCCTTGAAGTGCTCTTTCCAATTTTTGGGATGCTCTTTGCTATGGTGATGTACTTCCATTGGTGATGTTAATGCTTGAAGAGTGAAAAGTTAGGAAGAAAATTGATTTGTACGGTCTTATTATTCTCAATTTTTGTTCCAGCACTTTTCACAACATGTTGATGAAGATACCCCAATTCAATGCGACCAAATGTTCGCACAACATATCCCACCCCAATAAATGCACGATTTTGATCTAAATGATGGATCCCAATTTGTGTACCAAAACCATAGAAAATCTCGTCAAATCCTGTTGCATAAAATACATGTTCCTGAATAGTAGCTGCAAAGATTGGATAAGAAAGCCTCTCCATCATTCTCAGTCTTGTTGAATACACAGCTGGACCAGATTCATAAGATGCGTTCACCAATA
>CAYFLQ010000155.1:0-4416 GCA_964344065.1 uncultured Sphingobacterium sp.
TTACGAATTAGGAGATTACCAATCGGTCGCCTTTGAAAATAGGCAACACATTCGCTCCATCCTCTGAAAGACAGTAACGAATATCTTTTTCTAATCCATACTTCATCAAACGATGATAATGGGTTGCATTCTTATTTTTCATGAATTCGAAGCGATCATTCCCTGCCTCATGAAACAAGGTGGATGCAATACTGGAAGAATCACATTGAATATTAAAATGAGCACCAACGCGACTAATTACAGCACCAGCAAACAGCGTGTCCTCCATATTGACTCGGTCTTTCCAAGCAGCACAACCCAATAAAACATCTTTATCAGATGCAATCAAATAATCACACACTGCGGAAAGATTGGGGAAGGATCCTGTGATGATTTCAGGTGCACCTCTATCAAGTGCCATGTGTAACAACTTGGTGCCATTAGTGGTCGTCAACACCAATACTTTATTTTCAATGAATGATCTCGGATACTCAAATGGTGAATTACCGTATTTGAGTCCATCAGCTACTTTGCCATCTCTCTCACCAGCAGTGATTCCGCCAACTGCTTCTCCCAATTCAATACACTGAGGCACCGTTGCAACCGGTATCACTGATGATGCCCCATTGTACAATGCAGTGGCAATGGTGGATGTAGCCCTTAATACATCGATGATCACAACAACAGAGTTGCTGATGTCATACAGATCAAGCAGGGCAGGAGAGAGACAGGTATATAAATTTCTTGTTGCCAACCTCAACTATTTAACAAATGGAAATTTAACAACAGATGCTTTCAATTGCTTATCGCGTATATCAATATATATAGTTGAACCAATCTTTGCATGATCGCTCATCACATACCCCATGCCAATTCCCTTGTTCAAGGTGGGCGATTGCGTCCCAGATGTAACTTTCCCGATCATGTTTCCTTCTTCATCGCGAATAAGATAATCATGACGTGGAATACCTCTGTCAATCATTTCAAATCCAACAAGCTTCTTTTCAACACCTGAAGCTTTTTGCTTTTGTAAATACACTGATGATGTAAAATCTTTATTGAATTTTGTTATCCAACCAAGTCCTGCTTCCAGTGGAGTTGTATAATCGTCAATATCATTACCGTATAAACAAAAACCTTTTTCCAACCGCAAAGTATCTCTTGCACCTAATCCTACAGGCTTGATGCCAGCTTCTTTTCCAGCTTCAAAAATGGCATTCCAAATGTGAATGGCATCATCCCCTTTGTTCTCAAAATAAATTTCAACTCCACCTGCACCAGTATACCCTGTTGCACTCACCAATACATTTTCAACACCTGCAAAAACTCCTTTCACAAATGTGTAGTATTTCAAATCAACAATATTCATGGAAGTAAGCGGCTGAAGGATCTTACATGCATTAGGACCTTGAACTGCCAACAAACAGGTTTTGTCAGAAATATTATGCATTTCTACATTGCCTTGATTGAACTGCTGAATCCACTCCCAATCTTTTTCAATATTGGATGCATTCACCACCAACATGTATACCTTGTTTTTTTCAACGCAATACACCAACATATCATCCACAATACCTGCATTTTCATTGGTCATGCATGTATATTGTGCTTGACCATTTTCCAATACAGCAGCGTCGTTGGTGCTTACTTTTTGAATAAGGTCAAGGGCTTGATCACCTTTGAGAATGAATTCACCCATGTGACTAACATCAAACACACCTGCATTGTTTCTGACAGCATGGTGTTCATCATTGATACCAGAATAGGAGATGGGCATGTTGTATCCCGCAAAAGCTGCCATCTTCGCACCCAGTGCTTCATGCAGCGCTGTAAAGGGGGTTGATTTCATGATGCGAAGATAAATCAAATCATCGCGCCAATTTCAATAGATTGAGTGCTCTGAATAAAATCTGAACATTTGGAGTTCGTGAAGGAACATCTGTCTCCATCTCTGTGGAAACAGATTTATTGTTGGATGCATTCGATTTAATCTGAACATCAACAGTTGTATCTTTTTCGTTTATTTTAATATCAATCGATTTCAAGTCACGCTCTTTCTGTCTGATCTCTTCCTTTAAACGATCGATCCTGTTTTCTAAATCATTTTTATCCAGATCAGTCTCATCATTTCCTCCAATTCTTTCAATTCCTGCGTCAGTCATTTTATACCAACGCCCAGGACGCCAAGAAACATCATCATAATCATCATCAATATCAACAGATAATCCTCTAACTCCTCCGCGAATATTATACCAATTGAAATTATTGGCTAAACGATCAATATAAATCTCTTTGCCAACCGGCACTTCAACCAACACAATAACTTGTTGATTTCTGAACTTGGTTTTATCATTCACCACAAAGCCCAATGGCAGGTTCATAATACTATCTGCCTGTTGCACCGGAAAATTGATTTGCTCTGCAATTGATTCTGCATCGGAAGTACTAGATGCCCTGGCACGTTTGATGATGTATACATGAAAACTATCATCCATGCTTTTTTCAAGACGAATGCGCATGTTATTCAACAACAAACTGTCTTCCTGTTTGGATAATTTTAACCCTTCCACTCTTGCATTCAAATCATCATCGTTGTCATTAATGAAATCAAAATCAATAGAATAAAATTTCCCAGCCGGTTCATTGAACATCAATTTTAATTTACCCGATACAGGTTGCTGCAATTGAACCGACTCCTTCACCTGTCCAGATCTTTTAAATTCCTTTGAAATGGTAACAAACAACATCACCACAGAAAACCATCCAAGAATCCATAAACCACTGAATGTCCACCCCAACCATGTTGATTTTGATTTTACACCAATAATTTTTCTGATCAGAAATACCAGTAAGGCTACTATTGGAACAATGATAAATAGCAAGAGTGTGCCCCAACCATAGAATTGAACCAACACACTATTTACTATAAAATATTTAAGAGGCATCAGTGCAGATCCTACGAAAATAGCACTGGTTCCTAAAGCAAATAATACCAATGCAACAATGCCGAGTATGAAGAACACAAATACTTTGAAAATGGCTGCGATGAATCGGAAAAAGCCTCTGCCAGCAGGACGTGCCGTTTCTTTCACTTCCTGGGCAAATTCAGTTGATTTGTTTTTAAAATCTGTTTTCCATTGTTCCTTGTTTTCATCAATATTTTTCTTCACTCCCTGTAACTCATCCTGAATTTTATTTTTGATGGATTCCAAATCAACCCTTTCTCCTTTCATTTCCATTTTCTCAGATGCAGTAACTGCTTTTGGAATCACAGCCCATAAAATGATATAGGTCAAGACCAATGAACCTGAGAATAAATTAAACAATGGGAAAAAGAAAAACCATTCCAAATTCTTAAATACTCCGAATACCACCGGCAATAAGAAAATCAATCTGGGTATCCACACCTGAATATTAAAGTACTGCGCAATTCCGCTTAACACCCCACCAATTACTTTATGATCAGGATCACGATACAGTTTTCTTCTTACCACTGTTTCAGCAAGATCCTTTGAAGGAAGAATCGCCCAAAGAATGATGTACAGTAAAAACATGGTCCCAAATGAGCCAAATGCAATCAACACAAATAAAACGCGAATGATCGAAGTATCAATTCTAAAATAAGCTGCCATGCCACTGCATACTCCACCAATTAATTTGTCTTTGGAATTTCTGAATAAACTTCCGCGTGGCGTATCTGAATATCCAGAATAGTTATTTGATGATGAAGATGTAGAGCCACTTTCATCCTTCATAGAAATTTCATCAAACTGCTCAGGCCTTCCAATACTTGAAACAATCATTTCAACATGTTCCTCTGTAATAAACGAACCGCCTGCTTTCATTTTCTCATTGAACAATTCAGCAATCCTGTTCTCTATATCATTGATGATTTCTTCTTTGCCTTCTTCATTAGAAAAATAATTACGAAGACTGTCTACATATTTTTTTAAATTTTCATACGCTGGTTCCTCTATCGGAATCACCCTGCCTTGAAAATTGATGTTGATGACTTTTTTCATTGTATAGTAAGTTGTAGGTTGTTGTAATGGTTGTAATTGTTTTAGTTGTTGTCGTTGTTATCATTGTTGTCAATTGACGGCTGTTCCACTTCTCCCTTCTCCCTTCTCTCTTCTCCCTCTGTATTAATCACCCTCTCCACAGCAGTTGCCATCCCCCTCCAAGTTGCATCCAGTTCGGCATAAAAAGCCAAACCTTTATCAGTCAGAGAAAAATATTTCCTGGGTGGTCCACTCGGACTCTCCACCCAACGATAGCTGAGCAAATCAGCATTCTTCAATCTTGTTAATAATGGATAAAGGGTGCCTTCCAAAAGATTCAACTCGGCCTTTTTCATCTCTTCGATGATGTCCGACGGATAGGCTTCCCCCCTGCGAATGATAGATAGGATGCAGAATTCCAGCACCCCCTTCTTCA
>CAYFLQ010000156.1:0-4407 GCA_964344065.1 uncultured Sphingobacterium sp.
TTGGATGATAAAATTCGTTTGGATGGAAGATCACTTGATCAGGTTCGTCCATTGAATATGGAAGTAGATGTACTTCCTTCTCCACACGGTTCAGCATTGTTCACCCGCGGTGAAACTCAATCACTCACTACCATCACCTTTGGTACTCCATTGGATGAATTGTTGATTGAAAGTGCTGCAAAATCTGATTACAGCAAGTTCATTCTTCATTATAATTTTCCAGCATTCTCAACTGGTGAAGTAAAACCAATGAGAGGTCCAGGTAGAAGAGAAGTAGGACACGGAAACTTGGCATTGCGTTCATTGAAGCAAATGATGCCTGGAAATGACTATGCATATACTGTGCGTGTTGTTTCAGATATCTTAGAATCAAATGGTTCTTCTTCAATGGCTACAGTTTGTGCAGGTTCTTTGGCTTTGATGGATGCAGGGGTACCAGTTCCAAAACACGTTAGCGGTGTTGCAATGGGATTGATTACTCGTCCAACTGACGGTAAATATGCAATCCTTACTGATATCCTTGGTGATGAAGATCATTTGGGAGATATGGATTTCAAAGTAACAGGAACCAGAGATGGAATTTGTGGTATTCAGATGGATATCAAAATTGATGGATTGAGCATGGAAACCATGCGTGAAGCATTGGAACAAGCAAGAAAAGGAAGACTGCATATCTTACAAGAAATGTATCAATGCATAGATGCTCCTAGAGGTGAAGTGAAGCCGCATGCACCACGAATGGAGAAATTGATCATTGATAAAGAATTCATTGGAGCTGTCATTGGCCCACAAGGAAAAATCATTCAGGAAATTCAACGTGAAACTGGAACAACTGTAAATATTGAAGAAGTAGGTAAATATGGAGAGGTGAGTGTATTCAGTCCTGCGAAAGAAGGACTCGAAAAAGCAGTTGCTTGGATCAAAGGAATCGTTGCGATCCCTGAAGTTGGTGAAGAATATGAATCAACTGTAAAATCAATCATGCCTTACGGAGCGTTCGTAGAATTCATGCCAGGTAAGCAAGGCTTGCTTCACATCAGTGAAGTAAGTTGGAAGCGTCTTGAAAATCTAGATGGAATTTTGAAAGAAGGAGATACCGTGAAAGTTAAGCTCATCGGAATTGATCATAAAACAGGTAAATTCAAATTGAGCAGAAAAGTACTGATCCCTAAACCTGAATTCAAAAAACCAGAGGATGAAAATCCTTCTTCGGAATAAAATAATTAGCCGGTAAACACCGGCTTTTTTTATGCGATACATCGAAGTACATATTCAAAAAATTGAAGACAACTTAAAAGAAATCATTGTTGCATTCCTTCCTGATTATGGTTTTCAACAAATGGAGGAGATAGATCAGGATATCAAAGCATATGCTTTAGAATCAGATGCACATATCGATGAGTTAAAAAGTTGGTTGGATGAGTTTGGTCTCTTGTATCATGAGCATCTCATCGAAGAAACCAACTGGAATGCATCCTGGGAATCTAATTTCCAACCAGTTGAAATCCCTGGAAAAATCTTGGTGAGAGCAGATTTTCATCCCTCAGGAGATGGAGCATATCAGCATGAAATATTAATTACCCCGAAGATGAGTTTCGGAACAGGGCATCATGCAACCACTAAGATGATGATGGAAGCCATGCTGGAAAATGATTTTGTAGCTAAAACAGTGCTGGATTTTGGAACAGGCACTGGGATCTTGGCTATTTTGGCTGAAAAATTGGGGGCCAAAGCGGTACTCGCCATTGATAACGATGTTTGGAGCTTTGAGAATGCTCAAGAAAACTTGCTTAAAAATCATTCGAGCCATATCGAAGTGATCTGCCAGGATCATCTAAACGATATTGGTCAATTCGATGTGGTGCTTGCCAATATTAACAAAAACGTACTGCTGGATCAGGCCAACGCCCTGTATTCTATCATGGTTCCAAACGGAGTATTAATTATAAGTGGTTTATTATCAGTTGATTACGAAGATATTTGTTCAATATATACGCCGTTATTTGGAAACAATATTAAACAATATCAGTTAGGAGAGTGGATAGCTATTTCGTTTAATCTTTGACCCTGTAACCTCCACCAGAATCGACAAATCTTATTTTTTCATTAATTTTGTGCCTCATCAATTTGCCTAAAGGCATGAATGAAGCGCTTTTAGTTATAATGGCATATTTAATAGGTTCAATCCCTACATCTGTGATTGTAAGTAAGTCACAGTTCAATATTGATATCAGGGATTATGGTAGTGGAAATGCCGGTGCCACCAACACTTTTCGTGTGTTGGGAAGTAAATGGGGTTCCATCGTGATGGTATTGGATATTATGAAGGGATTTCTGGCTGTTAAACTTGCTTTGTTGCTTCCTTTTTATGTGCACAATGAGTTTGAAAGGACCAATTTTCAAATAGGATTAGGATTGGCAGCGGTCATCGGACATATTTTCCCCATTTGGGCTGAATTTAGAGGTGGAAAAGGTGTAGCAACCTTATTCGGATTGATCATTGCTGTTTCACCTTGGACAGCCCTCAGCTGCATTGGTGTTTTCCTACTGGTCTTGTATCTAACTCGCTTTGTTTCATTAAGTTCTATATTGGCAAGCATTGCCTTTCCCATCTTTATTCTAGTAGTTTTCAACGTAGATAACAACGCCTATCGTGTTTTTGCCATTGCAGTGGCTCTGTTGGTGATACTTACCCATCAGAAAAATATTGGCCGCTTGATTTCAGGCAGTGAGAACAAAGTTCCCATTTTTAAAAACAGGGATCGCAGAAAAGAGTCACGTTAATCTTTGATCAGCCCTTTTCCAATTGTGGAAAAAGTGTTAATTTAGCTCTCCCAAACCAAAATCGACTGAAGAATGCTGATTAACATTTTTGACAAGCTTCAGCTTTGTGAAGAAAAGAATCTCCTCATACAAGGAATTCCTTCAACATTAGAGAAATATTTTACGAAGTTATCATTTGCCAAAAATGTAACTCCTTTGCTCAAGAGCAGAAAAATCGATTTTGCTTTGGTATTTGCGATCAATTATAATCAACTTTCCTCCATTTTAAAAGATGTCATTCCAGCTCTCAGATCACAGGGTAAGTTATGGATTGCATATCCAAAACCTACTTCTAAAATTGTATCTGACTTAAACCGAGATTTGAATTGGGATTGCCTTCTTTCTAACGGATTCAATAAAATTGATGAAGTAGTCATTGACCATGTGTGGGTTGCCATGAGATTCTGTACATCTTCTCCAAATTTGCCATGTGAAGATGAGATCAAATTGATGGATATCGATGCGACTGTTAAAGATGTGGTTAGAATCAAATCATCAAGAGTCTCTAATAAAGTAGGTTCAGTGATTTCTTGATATTTGGTAGTTTTTCAGTCTCTTCATTTCATCTTACCGTCTACATAAGTTTAACACTCGCTTATCAGCTCCTGTGTTGCATTTCCTTCATTTTAATTACTTTTGAAACATAATATACATACATGAGTATTGGTTGGTTATTATTCGGTTTGGCTGTGATTGGATTTCACATTGGTCTCTATGGGATGTTTAAAAAAGCAGAGATCGTAGCATGGAAGGCATTGATTCCTTTTTATAATACTTGGTTAATGGTTAAGAAAATGGACCTCAAAATATATTGGTTCTTTTTTCAACTGATTCCTATAGCAGGTCAATTTGTAACCATTTGGATTTGCATCAAGTTTGTGGAACATTTTGGTAGATTTCATTTGTTGCATCATGCTGCAACTGTCTTCATTCCGTTCTTCTATTTTCCTTATCTGGGTTTTTCAAAATCAGAACGCTACGCCGGCATACCTGTGGTTAAAAATTATAAAAAGTCTGGAGCAAGAGAGTGGGTGGATGCACTGGTATTTGCCATCGTGGCTGCCACTATTGTTCGGACGTTCATCTTCGAGGCCTACGTGATTCCAACTGGATCAATGGAAAAAACTTTGCTCGTCAATGATTTTCTGTTTGTAAGCAAGACTTCCTACGGACCCAGAGTACCGAATACTCCTTTGGCATTTCCATTTGTTCATCATACGCTACCCATTGGAACTTCAAAATCATATTTGGAATGGATAAAACTTCCATATAAAAGATACTTTGCTCAACCCATCAATCGAAATGATGTGGTCGTTTTTAATTATCCTGTCGGAGATACTGTCATCAGAGAATTTCAATCGGAAATCAATTATTACGACTATCTGCGTGCGTATGAATCAAGAGGCGGAACCAGAGACATGCTGTTTGCTGAAAGAGATGATATTATCACAAGACCTGTAGATAAACGAGAAAATTTCATCAAACGTTGTGTGGCCATTGCAGGTGATTCTATCAAAATAATCAATGGTGTTCTTTATGTCAATAATCAAGTCAGTACATTTCCTCCTGCATCTGAAATGCCTT
>CAYFLQ010000157.1:0-4406 GCA_964344065.1 uncultured Sphingobacterium sp.
ACCCTGAATATGTATCAAGGAAATTCACCAATGAATACATCCCCAGCAATTGTATCAAAAACGTAATAGACGATCTTTATCCCCCATTACCCTCCAATACTTCATTGTTAGACAGACTCATTGATCATGGCAAAAGAATGTATTTACTTGATCTCTTCATGCCATTTGAAAAGGATGAGATCAAATTGGGTTACACCACTGCACAACTAAAGGGCGCGATAGAAAATGAGGGATATATATGGAATTACTTCACTGAAAACAATTTGCTTTTTCAGACCGACGACTTACGCATCAGGTCTTTTGTAACCGATGGGCCACTTACATCAGAATTTGGGATAGGCTCTCCAGGTTTTATCTCGCTATTCATGGGAAGACAGATCATCAGAGCCTATATGAAACAACATCCGGATACACCTGTTGAAACATTGCTTAAAACGGATGCAAGATCTATCTTGAATGGTTCAAAATACAGACCTAAATAGCAGCGGGACGCTTACCCATTTGGTTCATGAAACGCACATGTGATGCGATAGCGGCACGTGTTGTTGGAAAATAGATATAATTCAAATTGAATTGAGAGCAAGTTTCCTGAACAATTCTGCTGATAGCAGGATAATGTATATGGCTGATGCGAGGAAACAAATGATGCTCAATTTGGTAATTTAATCCACCGACAAACCAAGTGATTATTTTATTTGAAAAAGCAAAGTTTGCAGTTGTCTTAATTTGATGAATGGCCCACTCATTTTCAATTTTAACTGGGTCTACACCAGCTGCTTCGAATTCAGCATGTTCAACAACATGCGCCAATTGAAATACAATCGCAAGAGTGAGTCCAAGCGTAAACTGACTAATTAAAAATCCAACCAACCAGAGTTTCCATCCGATAAGAGCAATGGGAATTATGATATAAAATAAAATGAAAAATAGTTTCCCTCCCCAAAAGATGATATGCTCTTTAGCGTCCATTTTCTTCAGAGGTGTAGTATGTACTCTTTTGGAAAAATATTTTACATAGTCCATAAAAAACATGAAGAGTGAGGTAAATCCATACAGCAAAAACATATAAATACTTTGAAACCTGTGCATAGGTTTCCAAGATTGTGTCTGGCATTGACGCATGAATGGCATATTGTTGATGTCGTCATCTACTCCATCGACATTTGTATATGTATGATGGATGATGTTGTGCTTCAATTTCCACAAGAAAGCATTTCCGCCTAAAAAATTATTGGTGAGACCAAATAACTCGTTGACCCAATTACGTGTAGAAAAACTTCCATGGCATGCATCATGCATAACATTAAATCCGATGGCTGCCATGTTCAGTCCAAACAACACCCACAATGCAGAAAAAATTACCCAATGCATTGGAACCAACATAAGCAAGATGTACGTTGCTATTGCAGATGGAATTAAAATCAACGTTTTAGCATACAATTTCCAATTCCCGGTTTTTCTCAACCCATTTTTTTCAAAGTATGCATCCACCTCAGATTTGAGTGCATTGAAAAAATCTCTTTGCTTATTATTGAAACTAACTTTATACCCTAATACAGACATTGCTTAACGAATTTTAAAGATGAAACGAAGTTACTTGATGCTCTCCAGAAAATTTAATTTCTTTTAAAGGGTGCTTCCATTTGAAATGATGGAATATTAACCTCAAACTGTTTTCTTGAGACTAAATTTTCCATTAAATAGGTACCAGTCATTACCCCGAGTTCCGACTTAAGATTTGAACCAGATATGTATTGATATTTTTCTCCAGGTGCTATAATGGGTTGAACTCCTATCACTCCCTCGCCCTCTACCTCTCTTCTATCTGCATTGCTATCCACAATCCACCAATGTCTTTTCAGCAATTGAACAGGAAAAGGGTTGTTGTTTTCAATCGTAACCCTGTAGGCAAACATGAATTCACTCTGCACAGGATTAGAATATTCTGGCTGATAGAATTGTTCTACAGATATTTTTACACCTTCTGTTACTTTAGATACCATTCATCAGGACTTTGATCAAAGATAACTATTAGTTACGCGGAAACTTTTGAATCAATTGTTTTTGTGATTTAATTGTGTAAATTCAGTGCAATAAAATTGTCAATATGAAAAAAATATTCATGCTACTTTGTGGAAGTATTGCTTCACAGCTTTTGTTGGCTCAAGTTAGAATGGGAGGAGATCCAAAGCTCTCTGAAATTTACGACCCAGCACCTGCTGTTATTACACCTGGTAAAGCAAATGCCGATCACCCTTCTGATGCCATTGTATTATTTGACGGAAAAGACTTTTCAAATTGGACTGGTATGCAGGGAAAGCCTGTTGAATGGACACTGGATAATGGTGCCATGACCGTTAAACGAGGTGCAGGAATGATAACAACCAAACAAAGTTTTGGTGATTGCCAATTACACATCGAATGGAGAACTCCAGCCGAAGTAAAAGGCGAGGGACAAGGAAGAGGAAACAGCGGTATATTTTTAATGGGTAGATATGAGCTTCAGGTATTGGATAGCTACAACAATAAAACCTACTCAAATGGACAAGCTGGTAGCATTTACAAGCAATTGGTACCATTGGTAAATGCAAGTCGCGGTCCTGGTGAGTGGCAGACCTATGATGTAATTTTTACTGCACCTAGATTTTCAGAAAATGGAATACTTCAATCTCAAGCCAGGATAACAGTTATCCATAATGGTGTATTGATTCAAAACAATGCCACTATTTGGGGAGGAACAGAATACATTGGAATTGCCAATTACAAATCCCATGCAGCGAAGGAACCCATCTCCCTTCAAGATCATGGCGATGCGGTAAGTTTTAGAAATATTTGGATCAGGCCTCTTTAACAACTGACTTGTTTGCATTGACGGTTTCAGTCATATGCAGCAAAAATTCAAACAACAATTTCATGCTTGGAACATCTTCGGTAACAAGCATGAAATTCTTTCCTACTTGTTTCAAATGAGACTTATTGATTTTAGTCTGTATATGTAATAGTATAGATTGGAAAGTAGCTGAGTGAAAATAAGGAGACTCAGGATTGTTAACGAAATAGCATCTGAGTGTCTTATTCTTTAACGTCATTCTCTCGAAGCCTAATTCCAACGCCAATTTTCTGCATCGTACCGTTGTAAACAAATCCTCTACACATTGAGGTGCGGGGCCAAATCGATCTTCCATTTCGAGGTGTAGTTTTGAAAGCTCTGCATCATCTTTACAATTATCCAACCTGGTATACAAAACGAGTCTTTCTGGGATTTGATCTACATACTGATCGGGAATATGAATTTCAAGATCTGTATCTATGGTACAATCATGCACAAAATCATCTTGCTTGCTGATTTCTTCTTTGAAGACTTCTCTGAACGATGTTCTTTTTAACTCGCGAATGGCCTCATCTAAGATTTTCTGATACATCTCAAATCCAATTTCAAGCATGAAGCCGCTCTGTTCCCCACCTAACATATTACCTGCACCACGAATATCAAGGTCACGCATGGCAATTTGAAAGCCACTTCCCAATTCTGCATGCTGTTCCAGTGTTTGAAGTCTTTTCCGCGAGTCTGATGGCAGCGTACTGATGGGTGGAGCCAATAGATAACAGAATGCTTTTCGATTGCTTCTCCCCACTCTTCCTCTCAATTGATGCAAATCACTCAATCCAAATTGATGCGCATTGTTCACGATGATGGTATTGACATTTGGAATATCAACACCACTCTCCACGATATTGGTACATACCAATACATCATATTTTTTATGAATAAAATCAAATATCCGTTCTTCAAGATCATGGCCTTCCATTTGACCATGTGCAAATCCTACTTCGACATCCGGGCATAACCTTTTGATCATTGCCGCCATCTCTGGCAAGCCATTTACCCGATTATGAATAAAGAATACCTGACCTCCTCTTTCTATTTCAAAATAAATAGCATCTCGAATAAGATCTTCATTGAAAACCAATACTTCAGTTTGGATAGGCTGTCTGTTCGGAGGCGGAGTATTGATGATACTTAAATCTCTTGCTCCCATCAAGCTAAACTGAAGTGTACGCGGAATTGGTGTAGCGGTAAGAGTTAAACAATCCACATTGGTCTTTAATGTCTTTATTTTTTCTTTATGTGCAACACCAAACTTTTGTTCTTCATCGATCACAAGCAAGCCAAGATCTTTGAATTGGACATCTTTTGCAATCAGTGAATGAGTGCCAACAATAATATCAATCTTTCCCTCTTGAAGTTTTTTTAATGTTTCTTTTTTCTCCTTGGTCGATTTAAATCTGTTTACATAATCAACTGTAACAGGAAAATCTTTGAGTCGCTCACTGAACGTTTTATAATGTTGATACGCTAAAATAGTAGTTGGAACCAACACAGCAGCTTGCCTCCCATCAATGCA
>CAYFLQ010000158.1:0-4383 GCA_964344065.1 uncultured Sphingobacterium sp.
CTCGGAGGTAAAGAGAAAACCCGGGCCGTAGCAACAGCGATTGCCAAGAACCCTGTTCTACTCTTGATTCCGTGTCACAGGGTGATCGGAACCAATGGTAAATTGACTGGTTTTTCAGGTGGAATAGAGAGAAAAAGATTTTTATTGAATTTGGAGGGTAAAAACATACCTGAATAATCCAATTTTCCGAAGGAAATCCTTTATAAAATCATCAAATTCAACAAGTTTTGCATTTAAATACAACTTATTTTCGTCCGTATGAAAAAAATAACCATTCTAGCGGCTATTCTCACAGTTTTCATCTCTTGTAAAGAGAATAAATCTACCCCTACTAAAACAACTGACCCTACCAAATCAGGCCCTCTAAAAGTCGACGTAAAAGTCTTGGTAAGAGACACCGTAGCCGAAGCTATTGAAGTGGCCGGTAACATTTTGCCTTTTGAATTGACAGAAATCAGACCGGAGATATCTGGAAGAGTTGTGTCCTTGAATTTCAAGGAAGGGTCCACTGTTCAAAAGAATACCCTGTTGATTAAATTATTCGATGGTGATTTGCAGGCGCAATTAAAAAAATTACAGGTACAGCAGCAGATAGCGGACAAGACAGAAGAAAGACAAAGAGAGTTGTTGAAGATCAATGGTATCAGTCAGCAGGATTATGATTTAAGTCTGCTTCAGTTGAATAACATCAAAGCCGACATTGAATTACTGAAAGTAAATATTTCAAAAACAGAGATCAAAGCACCTTATACTGGAAGGATTGGTTTAAGAAATATTTCTCTCGGTGCATTTGTAACACCTTCCAATATCATCACTTCCATCAGTCAGGTTGATCAAAAAAAGATCAGCTTCAGCATTCCAGAGAAATACAGCAATCAAGTGCGTACTGGTCAGAAAGTTCAATTTGGCATTGAAGGAAAGGATCAAAACTATATTGCAACTGTACTTGCATCAGAGAGTGTGATTGAATCTCAAACAAGGAACTTAAAAATCCTTGCTACCATCAATGATGTAAAGAATGAATTGGTGCCAGGTTCTTTTGCCAAGGTGAGTTTAACATTGGGAGAAAACACCAATGCTGTATCTGTTCCAACACAATGTATTATTCCAAGCGCCAGATCCAAGCAACTTGTTTTATACAAAAATGGTGAACCTCAGTTTGTGAATGTAACCACTGGCATCAGAAGTGTTGACAATGTTCAAATTACTGATGGTGTACAACCTGGAGATACGGTGATTGTTACTGGTCTACTGTTCATCAGAAAAGACTCAAAATTAAAAATTGGTAAGATTCAATAGTTAGATACAAATCTTAAAGAATGAACCTTTCAGAACTTAGTATAAAACGTCCCGTATTTGCTGTTGTATGCAGTATCGTCATCATCATCTTCGGAGGACTGGGATATAGTTTCCTTGGAGTGAGAGAATACCCTGCTATTGACCCTCCGATTGTAAACGTGAGGTGTAGCTACGTAGGTGCGAATGCAGAAATCATTGAAACGCAGGTTACGGAAGTATTAGAGAAAGCGGTGAATGGTGTTCAGGGTGTAAAAAATATAACTTCTTCCAGTTCGCAGGGAAGCAGCAACATCACGGTTGAATTTGAATTAGGAGTAGATCTGGAAAGAGCTGCTAATGATGTGAGAGAAAAAGTTTCTCAAGTAAGTGGACAATTGCCCCAAGATTTGGATGCACCTCCAGTAGTTGCCAAACAAGATTCTGATGCAGAACCAATTGTGTTCATGCAAATGCAAAGCAATAAAAGAACATTGCTTGAGATTTCAGATTTAGCAGAAAATATCGTGCAAGAGCGCTTGCAAACCATTTCCGGTGTGAGTGGTGTAAATATTTTTGGGCAACGTCCTGCTATGAGGATTTGGTTTGATCCGGTAAAATTATCGGCATACCGACTCACGATCAGTGATGTGAAAGCAGCGTTGGATAGAGAAAACATAGAGCTCCCAGGTGGTAAAGTAAGAGGAAATGTTACTGAACTTACCGTAAAGGCCTACGGCAAACTAACCACTGAAGATGATTTCAATAATTTGATCATCAGACAAACAGAAGGAAACATCATCCGCTTAAAAGATATTGGTTATGCAATCATTGGTCCTGAAAACGAAGAATCAGCAACCAGAAAAAACAATGTTAGATCAGTAAATCTTGCGGTGATTGCCCAACCAGGATCCAACCAAGTTGCCATTGCAGATGAGTTGTACAAAAGAATTGAACAAATCAAAAAAGACCTTCCACAGGATATCATCCTTGAAATTGGTTTTGATAGAACACTGTTTGTAAGAAAAGCCATTACGGAAGTAAAGGAAACATTGTTCATTGCGATCTTGCTCGTTGTATTGATTATATATTTATTCTTCAGGGAATGGTCGATTGCATTTAGACCTTTGATTGATATACCTGTAGCATTGGTCGGTGCCTTCTTTATCATGTACTTAGCTGGATTTTCCATCAATGTATTGACGTTGTTGTCATTGGTATTGGCAACCGGACTTGTTGTAGATGATGGAATTGTAGTAACGGAAAACATCTTTAAGAAGATTGAGCAAGGCATGGATAAGTACACTGCCGCAAAAGAAGGATCAAAAGAAATTTTCTTTGCAGTTATTTCCACATCCTTGACACTTGCCATCGTTTTCTTGCCGATCATCTTTCTTCAAGGTTTCGTAGGCAGTTTGTTCAGGGAGTTCGGCATTGTGGTGGCTGGTGCTGTATTGATTTCTGCATTTGTATCACTTTCACTTACGCCAGTGCTAAATATCTATTTAACCAAGAAGAACGTGCACGATCATTCGTGGTTCTACAGAAAAACAGAACCCTTTTTCGCTGGAATGGAGAATGGATATAAGAACATGCTGAATGCATTCATGGAAAAAAGATGGATTGCATTCATCATTGTGGCTCTTTGTGCAGGTGCAATTTACTTTGTAGGGAAAACACTTCCTTCCGAGCTTGCCCCCATGGAAGACAGAAACAGGCTTAGAATGAGCATTACAGCTCCAGAGGGAACTGATTTCGATTACATGGATAGAGCTGTATATGACATAACCCAAAGAGTTATGGACTCTGTACCAGAAAGGTATGTTGTGCTATCCTTCGCTCCAAATTTTGCTGGTGCTGGTGGATCCAACAATGCAAACGTTAGTATCGGATTGGTAGATGCAGGCGAAAGAAAGAGAAGTCAAAATGACATCGCGCAAAACCTCAATAAAATTTTTAAAGATCAAACAGATCTCAGAATTTTTGTAACCCAAGAACAAACCATCTCAGTTGGACAGGGTGGCCGAGGACAATTACCTGTTCAGTTTGTATTGCAAAATTTAAGCTTTGACAAACTGAAAGAAAAAGTTCCTCAATTCATGGATGAAGTTGCAAAGAGTCCTGTGTTTCAAGGAAATGATGTCAACCTCAAGTTCAATAAACCTGAAATTCAAATCACCATCGATCGTTTGAAAGCAAGTGAGCTCGGCATTTCTATCCTCGATATTTCCAACACCCTTCAATTGGCGTTGAGTGGAAGACGATTTGGCTATTTTCTAAGAAATGGAAAGCAATATCAGGTAATTGGACAAGTAGATAGAAAAGATAGGGACGCGCCTGTTGATTTAAAATCATTCTATTTAAGAAGCAGAGCTGGTGAATTGATTCAATTAGACAACCTTGTTAAATTCAATGAATCTGCTACCCCTCCATCTATTTATCACTTCAACAGATTAAAGAGTGCAGTTGTTTCAGCTGGACTGGCTCAAGGGAAAACCTTGGGCGATGGCATCAAAGAGATGAAACGCATTGCAGGTGTTGTGTTGGATGATTCATTTACTACAAGCCTAAGTGGTTCTTCAAGAGATTATGCAGAAAGTGCTTCCAATACGCAAACAGCATTCTTGCTTGCCTTGGTATTGATCTTCCTCATCTTAGCAGCACAATTTGAAAGTTTTGTAGATCCATTCATCATCATGATAACAGTACCACTTGCATTGGCAGGTGCTGTGATCAGCTTATCGATCTTCGGACAAACGTTGAATATATTCTCTCAAATAGGAATCATCATGTTGATTGGACTTGTTACCAAGAATGGTATTCTTATTGTAGAATTTGCCAATCAAAAACGGGAAGCAGGCATTTCAAAAGCAGAGGCTGTATTGGAAGCCGCTGTTGCAAGATTAAGACCTATTCTCATGACTACCTTGGCAACCGCATTGGGAGCGCTCCCCATTGCATTGGCATTGGGATCAGCAGGTAAGAGCCGTATTCCACTTGGTATTGTAATCATAGGAGGTTTACTCTTTGCATTGGTACTTACCTTGTTTGTAGTGCCAGCATTGTATACTTATATCTCCAGGAAAAAATCAACCCATGCAAATTAGA
>CAYFLQ010000159.1:0-4337 GCA_964344065.1 uncultured Sphingobacterium sp.
TTATGGAGATGATGAGCATTTAAAACCTCTTCTATATTTGAATGATGGAAAAGGAAATTTAACCAAGCGACTTGATGCATTACCTGCTATCAATGTTACCCAAAGCAGTATTGTAAAGTTGGACTTGAACCAGGATGGTTTCGTTGATCTATTCATTGGTGGGAGAGCCATTCCATGGGAATATGGTAAATCGCCACGTTCTTATTTATTGTTAAATAAAAAAGACGGTTCCTTTACAGACGTTACAGCTCAATACGCCAACGAATTGTTGTATCCGGGAATGATAACTTCAGCTACTGCAGTAGATATGAATAAAGATGGGCAGGATGATCTTCTTTTGTCATTCGATTGGGGTGGAATAGAACTTTATCTGCGAAAAGGGAACGGTTTTGAGCATACATCTGTTACAACCCAACATGGTTGGTGGCAATGTTCGTATCCTATTGATATCGATAAAGATGGAGATCTTGATATTGTAGCAGGAAACTTCGGGTTAAACAGTAGATTGAAAGCTTCTGAAAAAGAGCCTGTTACCATGTACATCAATGACTTTGATGGAAACGGGCGTATAGAGCAGGTGATGACCTATTTTGTAGGTGGCGAAGAAATTCCTTTTGCAAGCAAAGTATTATTGGAAAAAAGTATGCCTTTGCTCAAGAAGAAATTTTTGTATGCTGAGGATTTTGCAAAGGCCTCTGTCACTGAATTATTAGGAAATGAGAAAATAAAAAGTTCATTAAAGTTAAAGGCAACACATTTTGAGCATGCAGTTTTTATCAATGATGGGAAACAGCATTTTAATCTAATGCCCATGCCTGGTTCAGCGCAATTCAGTACGTATAGATCAGCATTGCTTATGGAGGGTAATATTTTACTAGCAGGTAACTATTATTATAACAATGTTGAAATTGGAAGACAGGATGCAGATTTTGGTATGTTGCTTGAAATGAATAAGGGTGTGCTTCAAGCATCTAAACCTTCTATAGTCATCGCTGGTCAAGTAAGAAAAATGGCGCCCATTCAAATAGGGGGCAAAAAAGCATTTATCCTTGCGAAAAATAATGCTAGCATACAGATCTTATCAAAAAAATGATCTGTCAAAAACTGGATAGTTAATAGTTGTTATCCATTTAGTACTGTCTAATTCTTTTTTTCGATCAGTGATTAATCTGTTGAACTGAATGGCAGGAGATGACCTTCCATGGTCCTTTACAAAATATTCTACCTGCTGAAGACATTGATTGATGGTGCTGTTAGGGCCAATTGATTTTCCGATAATAATTTTTCCTCGAACCATCTCTTTGAACAGAAATTTATTATTGGTAGGAAGTGGACGATCTGTTGCTATAGCAACCATGAGCTGATATGCTTTGTCATCTGGGGTAAAGATGTTGTAGATAGGAGCGTTCACACCATGAGCTTTGTTATCTGCAATGTATGTATTCAAATCCTCTATTGAAGCATAGATATCATCTGTTGTTGGATAATGGTCGAATATTTTCTTTGTAGAAATATGGATGGCATCGGGTACTCTTTCTTCGGTTATTTCAAATCCATATATTTTTTTAACATCCTCTAAATTAGATTTTATCTCTGCGATCAATGCATCAAGAATTTTTCTGGTTGAGCTACTGTGAGAAAGTAGTTGAACTACTTTCTCAATAGGATTGGATGAATAATATAAAGTATAGCTGTATATAAATTCAGATTGCTTGTTTGGTGCCGAGAGAAATTGAATGTCTATATATGCATTCATCTTTGATGAAAGATAATTGGCATAAAAGCCATTCAGTAAAATGGTTTGAATCTTAATTTTTCTTTCTTTGAACGTAAGAGCAGTATCATTTTTTATTTCACCTGGCCACCATTTCGACCATTGTGTAAAGTCACTCATCACCCTGGTTGCTGCAGTGGGTGTGCAGTTAACGAGTACTCTTTGTGTATATTGTTTTTCTTGAGGGAGGAGCCAAATAATTCCGATGATGAACACAATCGAGCCCAACAATAATATCAATTTTCTCATGCTTACTTTTTCAATTGATTATACAGTTCTCCAATCTTCATTCCTTGTGCTTTGCCTTTGGTAATAGCTGACATATAATGTATTCCTCCGTAAAATCTGCTGATTCCAATTTCATCAGTAGCAGCCTCAATTGATGAAAACGTTCTTTCCATTCCCAAGTATTTTAATTCTGTTGTATCATGGAAAGCAAATCCTGTGCCAAAGAGTTGAATCAGTACTGTAGCTGCTGCTCCTGAAATCACACTGTGCCCACTTGGATACTCAGGGAAAGGAGGTGTTTGAAGCAATGGGCTCCATTCTGTTTCAATATTTTTTCTGATAACAGTTACTGGCCTTGCTGTTCTACTTCTAAATTTTTCATCCCAGCAAGAAATGAAACCATCAAAAATTGCAGCAGATGCAAGGGCATAGGATTGAGCGGTAGAAATTGCATCTTTATTGGCAGTTTTGCAAAGTATTGCAATGATGCCCATCCAATGCCCAACTGGTGTTGTCTTCTTATTGGCAAATGTGAGGTGACCTTGGTGTTGAGTTACAAAGGGGTTGTCATCCCAGTATTTGGCAATGGTATCTTGTGAAGGGGTTATTTTTTTTGAGGTTTCATATAGCTCCATGAGTTCAGCATAATAACCAGAGCCTTTCTTTAAATTATATGGCGGGGGCGGAGTAGGCTTGAATTGTGCAGCAGAATCCATCAATAAAGGCATGATCATTCTCCAATTGGGTTCAGTAGCATCTGCATAATCTGGTGGTGTTTGCTGCCATTTACCTTCTTCCTCAAACACACTGTAGCGGGGGAGTCCACGTGTAAATTTGTATTGATCTTTAGCAGCACGATCCAATACAATCTTGGCTACTCTATTGCCCCATGCAATAGAATTGTTTAAAATCTCATTATCAACGTATTCATAATCTTTCAAAAGAGATTCCTCTACAACCGACATACTGTCTTTTGAAAAAATTAATTTTTTTGCTACGGTGAGGTATGCTACCGTGCCAGCTAGTTCTGGATGAAATGCTGTTGGATTTGGTGCTGTTGTCAGCTTTTCGAATCCTTTTAGTTGATTGGTAATGGAAGTAGTTTGATAAGCAGGACGAATAGCCTCATAGTAAGCAAGGTTGGTATATGCATATAATCTGCTGGCAACAGGGGGTGAGTAAATATCGTAGATGATTGCATCTGTCAGTTTCCCAACTAGATAATGTTGCAGTTCAGCCCCTTTTTTTGATTCTTTGTTTTGCTGCTCTTTGCAACCAAGCGTCAACAAGGTTATGGCTATCAAGCTGAGTACAAAAAAATTAATTCGTCTTTGCATTCGGGTTTATATTTCTGTGATTGCCTTTACTGTCAATCATTTCAATGAATGAAACACTTTGGTTGATCATCAAATGTTGGGATGATTGCGTCAGGAAACTTTGGCCAAATGTATTTTCAATTTTTCTTTTCTGACCATTTTTCAAGTGAATAAAACCATAACTGTCATTTGGTAAAAATGCACTCATTGAAGAAGTATTCTTATTTAGTGAATAGAGTTTCATGCTTCCTTCATTTTGAGAGCCAATCAAACTGTAATGATTGTTGATGATTATTTCACCCAATGCTTTTCCATTTCCTTCAATATGTATACCACTTTGTGATAAAGACATCGGTTGGAAATTCCCTTTCCCATTGCCCAATAGGATCATTCCTTTGAAACCATCGTATCTACCAAGCGATGGTGACATGTTGTATTCATTTCCGTTCAAGGCAATATCAATATTGCCATCATCATTAAAATCATTTGCAACAATACCATACACAGGTGCTACTTGTGCCTCTGTTGGTAGTGCATGCATTTCAAATGTGAAATTTCCTTTGTTCTCAATCCATGAAGTATAAAAATTATTGACAGATAATTTCATTGCACTCTTCATGCTTTCTTCAGAAAAGATCTTATTCATTTCCGTATTTGCATACGAGGCATAATTGGTAAACTTTTCTTTCATGATCGTCATCTGACGAATAAATTCGTCTCTTCCTGCAATAGGAAATTCTTTGACAGGCCCGTTGATGCTTGCTTTTCTGAAGCTGCTGAATACAGCATCATAACTTCCGTTGTTGTCGAAATCGTTTCCATATGCATGAATGGGATATGATGTAGTAGGTTGCAGAAAGCCATTATAACCATAATTGCCTGCTATATAATCCATATCACCATCATTGTCGATATCGCTTGCAACAATACTGTTCCACCATCCTGAATCATTCGATATATTGGTATTTATTTTTTTCAATTGTTTTCCATCATTCTTGAAAAAGGTTAGAGCACCCCAT
>CAYFLQ010000160.1:0-3614 GCA_964344065.1 uncultured Sphingobacterium sp.
AGGGAATGTATATAATATAGCTAATCATCTTAAATTTAAGAATCTGGTTAAAAATGCATTTGCACAACGGAGAAAACAATTGCGCAATCCGTTAAAATCCTATTTCGATAAAGAATTTTTGCAACAAGAAGTATTTTCCAAAAGAGCTGAGCAATTAAGCGTTGCTGATTTTGTTCATTTGTTAAATCATATGAAATGAAAAAAGTTTTAATTACAGCTTTTGCGCATCCAGTACTAAAGGAAGCATTGACTGCGAAAGGATATCAGGTGGATGTACATGAAAAAATATCTTATCAAGAGTTGAAATCAACCATTGATCAATATGTTGGACTTGTCATAACAACTCGATTGAACATTGATATTGCTATCCTGGATGCGGCGAAACAGTTAAAGTGGATTGGAAGATTGGGAAGTGGTATGGAAATCGTTGATACCGAATATGCACAAGCAAAAGGAATTCAATGTTTCAGTAGTCCGGAGGGCAATCGTGACGCAGTAGGGGAGCATGCTCTTGGAATGTTGTTGTCATTGATGCATCATATCGATCGTTCGCATCGCGAAGTAGCTGAAGGTAAATGGATCCGTGATGGCAACAGAGGTATCGAATTGGGGGGGAAAACAGTGGGCATCATTGGATACGGAAATACGGGTGCTGCATTTGCAAAACTGTTAGAGCCATTTGGCGTAACCGTATTGGCGTATGATAAATACAAAGTAGGATTTTCAAGTGGGCATGTTAGAGAAACAACATTAGAAGACATTCAATCACACGCAGATGTTGTGAGTTTGCATCTCCCATTCAACAAAGAAACCTATCATTTTGCAAATACTTCCTTTTTTAATCAGCTAAAAAGAACTCCATTTTTTTTGAATACATCAAGGGGACCTATCGTTGATACACAGGCATTGATTTCAGCATTGGATTCAACATTGGTCAAGGGTGTTGGTTTAGATGTGCTTGAAAATGAAGACCTTGCATCTTATCGTTCAGATGAAAAAGCACAGTTGGAAAATATATTAAAAAGAAATAATACCATCGTTACACCTCATATAGCGGGGTACAGCAATGAAGCTTTGCTGAAAATGGCGAACACTATTTTAGACAAGCTGGAAACGCTCTACAATCATTGATTTCAGGAATTTATGTAACTTTGCAGTACAGCAACGCCCCAGATTTCTCTGAGGCGTTGCTATTTTTTTCGAACCTAACTAAAAGGATTCTATGAGTGTAATGTATGTAACCAAGGAAACCCTTGAGCAAATGAAAGCTGAGCTTCATAAAATGAAGACAGTAGAGAGACCTGCTGCTTCCAAGGCTATAGCTGAAGCAAGAGAAAAGGGTGATTTGAAGGAAAATGCAGAATACGATGCTGCAAAAGAAGCACAGGGTTTGTTGGAGGCTAGAATTTCCAGAATGGAAACTGAACTTGCCAATGCACGTATACTGGATGCTTCCGATATTGATACTTCAAAAGTTTCCATTTTAACCAAAGTAACCATCACCAACAAGGCGACAAAAAAATCTATGACTTATCAAATTGTTTCTGAAAAGGAAGCTGATTTGAAATTGCAAAAAATTTCTGTCACTTCACCTATCGGAAAAGGTTTGTTGGGTAAGAAAGTTGGTGACGAAGCTGAAATACAAGCCCCCAATGGAAGGATTGTTTTTTCAATTGATAAGATTTCAATTTAATCATGCCAAGTATTTTTTCAAAAATCATCCAGGGAGAAATACCATCCTATAAAATTGCAGAGAATGATAAATTCTATGCTTTTCTAGATGTGTTTCCGCTTGTACAGGGGCATACGCTCGTAGTGCCAAAAATTGAAACAGATTATATTTTTGATTTGAGTCAAGATGAATTGAAAGAAATACTCCTTTTTGCTCAACCCCTTGCAAAGGCGATTGAGAAAGCATTCCCATGCAAACGTTGTGGTGTCTCGGTGATTGGGTTAGAAGTTCCTCATACACATGTGCATTTGGTGCCAATCAATAGTGCAGATGATTTGAATTTCACAAGGCCAAAGCTTAAGCCAACTCAAGAAGAATTGATCTCTGCGCAAAAAGCAATTTTAGATCAATTATCCTGATTACTTGTTGGCTATCCTATCTGGGTTCTGCTGTATGAAGGTTGCCCAACTGGTGCTTGATTTTTTCTTTGTTTTTTTAGGTGAACTTGTTTTTGGTAATGGAATACCATGCCCATTAAAATGATGGCAAACAGCCACGGCCAACGCATCTGACGAATCAAAATATCGAATGGTATTTTTTAACTGCATGATGTTGTTAAGCATCTTCCAAATCTGTTCTTTAGTGGCATTGCCATTTCCTGTGATCGATTGCTTCACTTTTTTGGGGGAATATTCTGCGACTGAAACATTGTTTGACATAGCAACAGCGATGGCAACTCCCTGGGCTCTTCCCAGCTTCAGCATACTTTGAACATTTTTTCCAAAAAAGGGTGCTTCAATGGCCATATCGTCGGGTTGGTACTTATCTATCAGCTGTTGAATGGTCTGATTGATGATCCCCAAACGTTCAAACATATCTTTTTTGCTGTTGAGTTTCACAACATCCATCTCCAGCATTTCAACCTGATTGCCATTGGTTTGAATAATACTGAAGCCCATTATGACGGTTCCTGGGTCGATTCCTAAAATAATTCTACTTTTCCGGTTCAAGAGCAAGATTGTTAAGCGTGAAACTGAACAAAAATATCAAATTAATTATCAATTACGGACTAGCACCTGTGCTGCTTGTTTTGATTGGATTTCATTTGTACAAGGAATTGTTTACCAAGCCCAGTTTTGATGCAGAAGTATTTTTCATAAAAAATGAAATTCAAAAAAGTGGAGTTGGATTGCTTTTATTAACCATCCTATTGATGCTGGTCCAATGGTTGAATGAAGCTGTAAAATGGAAAGTCTTGATGTCGTCGTCCTACCCATTCAGCTTTCTCGCCTCTTTAAAAATGATTTTTTCAGGACTTACATTTTCATTTATTACTCCATTTAAATCTGGAGAGTTTATAGGAAGAATCATGTACCTGCCCGAAGAAAAAAGGGTTATAGGAACAGTGTATACATTTTATAGCAGTGTTATTCAATTTATCATTTATATATCGCTTGGTGCCATAAGCTGCTGGCTATTTGATTATACGCATGTGTTAGGCAGCGCTTCAATTTCTATGATGGAAGGCTTTCTTTTTTTAAAATCTATCTCTGGACTTGTCCTTATTATTAGCATGATATTTTTGTTTTCACAAAAATTCATCATTCGAAAAATATTTTCTGTTGGATTCTTAAAAAAGTTCTCCGCCTATACAAATGAGTTTTTGTTAATTCAGTGGCAGCAAACCCTCATCGTTGTAATACTCACAATCATAAAATGCATCATTTTCATCCTACAATATTGGCTGATTTTTCAATGGATCGGATTGGGGCTTACTTTCAATCAGGTTTTCATGGGAGTTTCTATCATGGTGTTTGGATTGGCTATCATGCCAACGATATCTTTCATTGAAATTGGACTTCGATGGGAGTTTTCGTATTTTATTTTTTCATTTTTTACTGAAAATTTACTCGCAGTAACGATAGGTACCACCCTCATATGG
>CAYFLQ010000160.1:3624-4273 GCA_964344065.1 uncultured Sphingobacterium sp.
CTTGAACATTGTACTGCCATCTGTGATCGGCGCTTTGCTGATTTTCGTGAAAAAGCCATTTTCTACGCGTAGCAAAAAGATGTGATTTCTTCAGAATGGTTGTTTAGACGAATTGACGGATACGGTCTATCTTTGCATGGTGAAAAGTATCAGAAGTTTTTTTCTATTTATCATCTTGTTATTGTCTGCATCTTCGCTCTCTGCCGATAGTGATTTTTGTGCTACAGATAACATTTCATTCAATGGCAATGAACAAGTGCAGTTCAAAATATTTTATAATATCATTGGTCTGTATGTAGATGCCGGAACAGCCTCTTTTACTACAAGCATTGCAAAGATTAACAACAAGCCTGTATATCATATTGTTGGATTAGGAACTTCCAATCCTTCCTATGATTGGATTTTTAGGGTAAGGGATCGATATGAAACTTATATTGATACATCTACGTTGAAACCATATCGTTTTGTTCGTCATGTGGAGGAAGGTGGGTACAGAAAAGATGAACTGGTGAATTTTAATCATGATGAACGCAAGGCGAACTCTGCGAAAGGCAGCATTGACGTTCCTGCATGTATCCAAGATGTATTGAGTGCTGTTTATTATGCTAGAAATATAGATTTCTCAAAGCGTGCCATTGGCGAGAAAATT
>CAYFLQ010000161.1:0-4272 GCA_964344065.1 uncultured Sphingobacterium sp.
TTCAACTGAAAAAAAATATCATGCAAGTCGAACAAGCAACCAATTATCCTTGGAGTGGACTTGTGAAATTAACAATACACATACCCAAAAAAGAATTTGCATCTGTTGCATTGCGTATTCCTGGTTGGGCAACAGGCAAAGCCGTGCCAGGTGAAATGTATTCCTTTGTGCAAGACCAAGTTGAGCTTCCAACGATTAAAGTGAACGGTCAAGCATACGCATACGAACAGAACCAAGGCTATGCATGGATCAAACGTGAGTGGAAAGAAGGAGATGTAGTTGAGTATGTCTTGCCAATGCAAGTGAAAAAAGTAGTTGCACGAACTGAAGTGAAGCAAGACAAATCCAGATATGCATTACAACGCGGACCAATCATATATTGTGTTGAGGGAGCAGACAACAATGGCGATGTTTGGAATTTGGTCGCACCATTACCCGCAAACTGGAAAGAAGAAGCGTATAAAGTGTTGGACGAACAAGTGGTAAGCTTGGTTGCTCGATTGCCTGTTGTAACAGTTGATACAACAGCCAATAAAGTTGAGACGAACGAGAAGGCTATCAGGGCCATTCCATATTATACTTGGTGTAATCGGGGTAGCAATCCCATGCAGGTATGGTTACCTTCAACCATTGAAGATGTGAAGATAAATTATCGATAATCTTATCTTTGAAAAAAAGCGAATGAGTAAAGTTATTGTTGCAGGTGGTGGTGTAATTGGACTTTGCACAGCATATTATCTCCACAAAGCAGGTCATGATGTAACTGTCATTGAAAGAGGTGATATCAAACAGGGTACATCATTTGGTAACGCAGGATATATTTCACCCAGTCATTTTATTCCTCTAGCATCTCCTGGTATTGTGGCAAAAGGGTTGAAATGGATGTTGAGTGCTAGTTCACCATTCTATATCAAACCCAGGTTGGATCTGGATCTTATTAAATGGGGATTAACATTCTGGAGAAGATCTGCCAGATCCACTATGGAAAAAAACATTCCACCGCTCAATGAAATTTTACACTTAAGCAGAACATTGACTTCTGAAATAAGAAATGATTTAGGCAATCACTTTCGCATGGAGGAGGTAGGATGTTTTATGTTGTACAAAAGTGCTGTTACAGAAAAACATGAAATTGAATTGGCAAAAGAAGCGGCAGCATTGGGCATTGAGACAAAAATTTTTGATGCCAAGGGAGTGCAGGAAATGGAACCTGAAGTCGAAGTAAATGTTCAAGGAGGTATTTTATATCCCATCGATTGTCATTTGCATCCAGGCGATTTGATGAAAACGATCTATGATCATCTAGCATCCAACGGAGTTTCATTTCAATTAAACACAACGATTGAAGGGTTTGAAAAAAAAGGCAGGATCGTTACCAAAGTAATTACAGACAAAGGCGATTTTACAGGAGATGAAATTATTTTGGCAACAGGATCTTGGTTGCCAGTAGTTTCAAAACATTTGGGCATTGATCTTTTGCTGCAAGCAGGTAAAGGATATAGTATGACGTTTGATAACGTGCAAAAAAATCTTCATCATCCTGCTATACTGGTGGATGATAGGGTTGCCATGACTCCCATGGGATCAGACCTTCGAATGGGAGGCACCATGGAAATCAGTGGACTACAATCACCCATGTTGATGAAAAGAGCACAAGCAATTTTTAAAGCAGCTAAAAATTATTATCCAAATTTACCAGTTGAATTTCCTACTGCCGATAAAATTTGGTGGGGGTGGAGACCATTGAGTCCGGATGGATTGCCCTATATAGGAAGGCATTCAGCATATGATAATCTTATAATGGCAGGTGGACATGCCATGTTAGGGTTATCACTTGCGGCGGCGACAGGTAAATTGGTAGAGGAAATTATTTCCGGAGTAAAAACAAGTATGGATATCAAAGCGTTTGATGTTGAACGCTATAATTAAACACAACTGATATGAGAGTCTTATCATTCTTTTTTATGCTGTTATGTATTACAGCAAAGCCTATTGCCCAAACGTTAGAAAAAATATGGGCAACAGACAGTATTTTAAAAGTGCCTGAGTCAGTATTATTGGATGAAAAAAATCAGAAAATTTTTGTTTCCAATATCGAAGGCAAAGGCGCCTGGGATAAAGACGGAAAAGGATCGATTGGATTGTTGACCATGAGTGGGAAAATTTTGAATGCACAGTGGGTGACTGGATTGCATGCACCGAAAGGCATGGCATTGTACAGGGATTTTTTAATGGTAGCAGATGTAGATTCAGTTGTAATCATTGATGTATTCAAGGGGCAGATCATCAAGAAAGTGTATGTAGAGGGAGCACAGGGGTTGAATGATATCACCACAGATAAACTCGGAAATATTTTCGTTTCAGATACCAAAACAAAAAAAATATTTTACATAGGACTTTATAAAGGGGATGTAAAAATTTATTTGGAAGGATTGAATGCACCGAATGGGCTTTATTTCACGGATCATACCTTGCATTTTGTGGATGCGGGGTCGTTTTATAAATTGGGCAAGAACAAAGAGAAAGTATTGATTGCAGATGGTATGACAGCGGATACTGATGGAATCGAACAAGTGGATGAAAATAATTTTTTAATCTCTTGTTGGAGCGGAGTGATTTGGTTGGTGAACATCAATGGACAAAAAACGAAACTGTTAGATACGAAAGCAGATGGCATCAATTCAGCAGATATTGGATACAATGCAAAAAGTAAGATTGTATATGTGCCAACTTTTTGGCGGAACAATGTGGTAGCTTATCAATTCAAGAATTAATTAAAGGATGGCTACTTATTTTCTTAGGGTTCGATACCATGGAAAAAAATTTGCTGGATTTCAAATACAGGAGAATGCCATTACAGTTCAGGGTGAAGTGGAGAAGGCATTAGAAATATTTTTCAAAGAGCCCATTTCATTGACAGGATCTTCTAGAACAGATGCAGGGGTGCATGCGCGTTGTAATTATTTTCATTTTATTACTGATCTGGAAAAAGTCGAGGAGTCGGTATATCATTTAAATGCAATCTTACCTGGTGAGATATCTGTGGAGGGAATTTTCAAGGTGCCTGATGCATCGCATTCGAGGTTTGCTGCCATTGGTCGCAGTTATTCATATCATATATATAAGTGCAAGAACCCCTTTTTAGACACTGTTTCATGGTATTATCCCTATCCATTGGATATAGATGCGATGAACAAAGCTGCCGAGCATTTGATTGGAAAACATGATTTCACAAGTTTTTCAAAGAAGCATACGCAAGTGTTCACCAATGATTGTATCATTCAGGATGCAGTATGGAAGATGGATGGTGAGGAGATCGTGTTCAAGGTGAGTGGCAACAGATTTTTGAGAGGAATGGTGCGTGCATTGGTAGGTACCATGGTGAAAGTGGGAAGGGGAAAGTTAGCAATAGGGGGGATGAAAGACATATTGGAAGCCAAGGACAATACATGGGCTGATTTTTCAGCGCCAGCGCATGGATTATTTTTAGAGGATGTTTTGTATCCTGAAGAGATACAAAGACTATTAGTCCATTAATTTTTTTTCGTTTAAAACCCTTGCTGGTGCTGTATTTATAGGGTTGTGCATAAAAACTCTTCAATTTATTTTGGTAGGAATGAAATAGTAGGCGTATATTTGCAACCCGCTTTGAAAAAAGCGAAGTTCTTTTGAATGATTTTCTAAACAATTTTTCGGTGATTCTCACCGAAAATAATTTTGTGAAATACATTTTAGCAGTTACCTTTGCACTCCCATTGAAAAATGGGTAGTCAAAATTGACTGAAAGATCTTTGAAAGTTTGGAATGCAGAAACACTCAAATGACTGGTTTTTAATCAGTCAGAGGTAAGGTAAGACGCTAATTTAACTTTGAAAATTGAGCAAATCAATTTCTACATTTTTTACAATGGAGAGTTTGATCCTGGCTCAGGATGAACGCTAGCGGCAGGCTTAATACATGCAAGTCGTGGGGCAGCAGGTTTGTAGCAATACAGATGCTGGCGACCGGCAAACGGGTGCGTAACACGTACGCAACTTACCCATTACTGGTGAATAGCCCAGGGAAACTTGGATTAATACACCATAATACATAGAAAAGGCATCTTTTTTATATTAAAGCTTCGGCGGTAATGGATAGGCGTGCGGTTGATTAGATAGTTGGCGGGGTAACGGCCCACCAAGTCTACGATCAATAGCTGATGTGAGAGCATGATCAGCCACACGGGCACTGAGACACGGGCCCGACTCCTACGGGAGGCAGCAGTAAGGAATA
>CAYFLQ010000162.1:0-2098 GCA_964344065.1 uncultured Sphingobacterium sp.
TTATCAAGGCCAACAAAAGATTTGATATGCTGATACTTCCAACACAACGTCATGGTTTTGGAGATATGAACGAATATTGGTTTTGGAGAACAGCAGATTATTTCTCTAAATATTTGTTAGGCGATCAAACTGAACGACCCGTTGATATTGAAGAACTCAATAGAGAAATAGAAAGGAAAAAATAAAATTTTGCTCAAGGGGAGATCAATCAAATAACAATCTTTATAGATTGATACGTTGTTAGACTGGTCTTCCCTTTATCTTTTACTTCAACGATCAAGTACAACGTTTGTGGTCCAATTGCATCATTGGGTACCGTAATGGTAGTTGAAAGTTTATCTGTATCAGATATTTTTAATGAAGGCGTTGATTTTGTTTTACTGAACTGCCACCAGTTGATGCTATAGGCATCTCCATCTGGATCTTTCACTGTGATTTGTAAATTGATCTGTTCTCCTGGTTTTGCATGAATCAAAGAATTGCCTTTGAGTTGAATAGTTGGTGCATGATTTGCATCACTGAACTTATTGGTAACAGACCAGGCAAGTCTTGCAGCAAAATCATGTTGAGCTGCTGGAAAAAAATTAGGGAAGTCAACAGCATTGGAATCTTCCTCAGACATTTTGCGCAATGAAGATGCAGAAATCACCAAATCCTTCCTTTTGGAAGTATCATTGCTGAAAGGATCGACATAGGTAACCGGATTAGGTATAAATGGCCTACCTCCCCATCCTCCTGGAGTTTCTTTCTCCCATGCATTCAATCCATTGGGAACAATATTCATGAAAGTACCTGTATCGCCTTCGCCAAGCCATGAACCCTTTTTCTGAACCGGCATCCATACAATGTATCCCATTTTCTTGAGTTGATCACTTGTATATCCATCCATACCAAAATAATCAAAGATGTCACCTTGCACCATATGTTTACCATCACCCCATACCCTATAAACAGCTCCCATTGGACCTTTTGACAAAATATTTTCTTTCATCCACTCCGTTGTAAGCAATGCTGCATTAACAGGATTGGCTACCAATTGGGCACCATATCCATAATTTGGACCCTTTCTATATTGACGACTATCGATATCAGGCCAGTTTATTTTTATGTAAGATGCAACCGTTCCATCTTGATCACCTGAAGGCAACAGCACAACTTTATCAGATATTTTTTTCTTAATAGAAGTCCACTCTGCCGTGTTTTTAAATTGATCTTCGATAGATTTCAAAGCACGAGAAACGGTGCTTGCTCCACCCCATGCAGTGATATACAACTTACCAGGTTCATTATCCAAGATCACAGATTTTATAAGATCAGAACCTTCCGTATCCTTGCTGAAGTCGCCTTCAAATTCGATATTACCATATTTGGTTTTAGATTTTAAATAAGCCGGGGTTGGATAATCAGTATTGTGAATTTTTAAGTTTGGATATACCTTCTCATATGCTTCGACTGCTTCATGGATAAAACGTTCTCCTTGTTTCCAACGATACGATTCACAAGGACAAAGATTCAAACCATATCTTGTATATTCCCTTCCTTGCACCATGAATTTTGTGCCTTTGCCATCTCCTTTCCAATGAAACTGACTGCTTGCATATACCAGTCCCTCGATATCAAATTCAGAACTGTACATGAGAAACCGAATCAAGGAGTTGTTATCATCTAACTCAGGGTCTGCTGTTATAATGATACGTGGCTTATATTTTTTTTCAGCTGCAACCAGTGTATTGGTTATAAAAACTGAACTCACAAAAACAATAAGCAATGAAAAAATAGATATTTTTTTCATAATGATTTTTTATGCGTTATTGAAGATAATCTTTTTACTGTGTGATGCATCAATCTTGCATTCCTTTTCCTGCAAGAATAGATGAGGTGTATTTTTCAATTCTGGAGGATCTGGTTGCAGATTGCTTTGCCTGAGAGAAGAAAATATGATACCCTCGCTGTCTTCCAGGAGTCAATGATTCAAATGCTTTTTTGAAAGTTGGATTTTTCTTAAAAGCCTCCAGCAGTTCAGGGATTATTTCAATTGAATATGCAACTTTTTCTGGTTTCAAGCCATTCTGTTCAACTTGGATGGCTTGCTTTATCA
>CAYFLQ010000162.1:2108-4262 GCA_964344065.1 uncultured Sphingobacterium sp.
CCTGACTATTTTCAGTGAATTTAATTTGTCTTGCGCCAGAAGTATTATTACCAGCTTTTTCAAACAATCCTGTTGGATCTTTGATCAAAGTGCCTTTGAAAAACATCAGCGCACAATACCCTTTAAAGGATTGAATCATAATAACATTTGTATCATTAAACGTATAACAAGGGGATCCCCATTTTGATGTTTCAGTTAATACAGTTGATTTCAACAATGCTCTCAATGAAGCCAACGCTTCTCTCCACGTCAACACCTTACACTGAGGAGTATCATAATATTTACATCTACCACAACCTTTGGTAAAATATAGATTAACATCTGTATTCATACACATTCAGACGTTTAATTTCGATTGATCTGGCTTGTAAAAGTGCTTTCAAATATCTTATCTGCATTGTTGGCTTCGAAACCCTCCCGGCGATGTTCACGTCGGATTTCATGAGCAGGTAAGTGTGCAAATGTAGGCAACACGCGACGCTCTGCAAATTCAACATAGCTTCCTGCAATAGGATGTTTTTCATTGTTGGCAAAACTCGCCTCAATTACTTGTGCTACTGTTGAACTTTGAAGCAAAAGTCCATCGGGACTCACTTTTATTTTACCACCAGCATCATTGAGCTGTATACCATGTCGTTCTAAAAATTCATTGAATTGCTTTAGCTGATTAAACCCTTCTTTCAAATAATGAACACTAATGGTATAATGATTTAGATAGTAACGGTTATAAATAACCCAGGCTGCATATTCTGACTCATTTAAAAGACTGATATAATCTTTTTTTGTAGGAATACTCCACAATGGTTGATGAAGAAATGCTCCAACTGATTGTGCATCATCCAGATCAAGACTGTCTACTGGATCGGCAATTACTTGATTTGTATATGCGTAAATAATGTTTTGTGCTTGATCAGATAGGTCTTTGACCCTTAGCTCACTGATGAAAATTCGAGGAAATTTTTCGTGTGGAGGTGCATACCAATAGGCGTCCAATTTTTTTGACTCGAACACATAGTGATCTTTTTTGGTATAGCCATAATGAAGAAATATTTTTTCCAAAGAGGCAATACCTAAATGAGGTACTCCCATGGTTCTGAATGCAATATGATCATTGCTGATTTCCTCTACATGTTGGATGATCTTCTCTTGCAACAAATCATGGATGATTTTTTTTACATCTGGCACCCGTTCTGTGTACTGATCCATCAATGCTGCCATGATGATCGAAAGGCTCTCAAGTGAATTTTCCATTTCATGAAAATACAACTTCCTTATTTCTAAGTTTGAAGTAAATTTATAGAATTCTAATATTTACCTATACATATGAATCAATCATACAGCATAGCATTTGAGTTCAGATGGAGTGATGTCGACGCCAATCAACACGTGATGCATTCTAAATATTATGAGGCAGGTGCTCATTGTAGAATGAGCTTTTTAAAAGAGCATGGCATTACCATGGAAGTATTGAGAGCAGCAAAAGTTGGTCCGATTCTATTTCGTGAGGAATGTGTTTTTAGGAAAGAAATGCTCGGGGGTGAAATTGTAACGGTAACCTTTCAACTTACAAAAGCTAAGCGTGACGGCAGCAGGTTCAGTGCATTGCATGAATTCATAAAAAATGATGGTTCTATTGCAGCAACCTTAAATGTTGATCTGGCATGGATAGATGTGATCAGAAAAAAACTGACAACCCCGCCCGCACAAGCCATGGAAATGATGGATCATGCTCCGAAGCACAGTGAATTCAAGTACTTGGATTAAATTGTATCAGAAATGCTTCAAATTGATAATAATAGTTGTATCAGACTGAAAACGAAAAGAAGCTGACTTAAAACTTGGTAAACCCAAAAAACCTGAGGCATCATTTGAAAATGCATATCCCTCTTTTGGCATACCAAGCATATTGGTAGATAGTTTACCATTTTCATCTGCATCATGGAATAATGCAATTGCATAAGTACCTCGTGGAATTTCTTTTATAGACAAAATAACTTTACCAACTTGAGGTTGTAGCGTATATATTTTGATGCAACTTGTAGATTCATATGGGAAACCTTTTTCAGCGTTGTAAAGTGATAATAATATTTTCCCTTTATTTGACTTCACTTTGTTGATTTCTACATTCAACGTTTGTGCTTCAAGAGTAATGTT
>CAYFLQ010000163.1:0-1433 GCA_964344065.1 uncultured Sphingobacterium sp.
CCATTGCGCACCAACTCACATGCATGATGAAAATTTTTCCAGGAACGTTGCATGCTACCTGTTTGGAATACAATGTTGTTTTTTCTAGCAGCATTCACCATGGCTCTGCCTTCTTGAACACTGTGTGCCAATGGCTTTTCACAATACACGTGCTTTCCAGCATTTGCAGCTTCGATCGACATTTTTGCATGCCAATGATCAGGTGTCGCAATTACCACGGCATCAATATCCTTTCGGGCGATGATTTCTCTATAATCATCATAAGCAGTAAATCCTTTATAATTTGAAATTTTTCCCTCGGCTCTTGCCTGTGTATAATACTTGCTTGCAAGTGAATGGAAATAATGAAGTTTGTTTAAATCAACATCGGCAGCTGCAATAATATTGGCTTTGTCTTTGAATGAATTCAACAAACCCCTCGCCTGCTTTCCTGTGCCTAAAAATCCAAGGTTGATCATATCGCTGGGAGCAGTATACCCTTTTCCTCCAATTACAAAACGAGGAACAATAAAAAAACCAAGACTTGCTGCAGCAGTTTGTTGTAAAAAAGCTCTGCGTTCTTTTTTCATAATCACATATTTACAGGTGTCAATTTTTTATTCAAGAAATGAATGATGGTCCAGGCAGTTAAATAGGCTACACTACAAATTCCGAAAATCAAATTATATCCAACCGTTATATCCCCGGCCAATTTTGCTTTTTCTAATATTTCACCAATCAATAATGGAAAGAGAATTCCACCTATTGAACCTGCCATGCCTCCAATGCCAATCACAGAACTTACGTCCTTGTTTTTAAACATATCTGTTGCCACAGAATAAATGTTTGCACTCCAAGCCTGATGCGCAGCAGCAGCAACACTGATGAAGGCAACTACCACCCATAAATTGGTGGCATATTTTACCAAGAAGATGGGGAATACCAACAATCCAACAATCAGCAAAGTGGTCTTTCTTGCCTTAAAAATAGGAAAGCCTTTTTTGATCATATAAGATGAAAGCCAACCCCCGCCTATGCTTCCAATGGTTGTCATGGTGTACACCACTACCAAAGGAATACTTGGCTTGCTCAAACTTAAATTATAAGTTGTTGAAAAATAGGATGGCAACCAGAACAAGAAGAAATACCATACAGGATCAGTCATGAATTTTCCAACAATAAAAACCCAGGTCTGTTTCAAAGTAAATAAGGTGCCCCAACTGATCGGAGGTTGTTGTTCAACTTGTACATCTTTCTGATCAATCATATCTGATGCGATATGATCCAACTCTGCCTGATTTACTTTTTTATGTTTAGATGGAACCTGATACAACAGTACCCAAAAAATCAACCAAATAAATCCAACAGCTCCAGTAACAACAAATGCCATTTGCCAGCCATATAAACTTAGTAAAATGGGTACTACAATCGGAACGACCATCGCACCTATGTTT
>CAYFLQ010000163.1:1443-4193 GCA_964344065.1 uncultured Sphingobacterium sp.
GAATTGAATATACCTGCAGCCAGCGCTCTTTCCTTTTTGGGAAACCATTCAGCAACTGCTTTGATCGCTGCGGGAAAGTTTCCAGACTCACCAATGCCTAACAAAGAACGGACACCAATGAATCCGAGTGTAGATCTAACCCCTGCATGCAGAATAGCAGCAATACTCCAAACAATAATGATAATGGTATAACCGAGCTTAGATCCAATTTTATCAATGATTCGTCCAAACACAAACATTCCCACAGCATAAGATGCAGTAAAAGCCATCACGATCTTGCTGTAATCTTTTTCGTTCCAACCAAACACTTGTTCAAGGGTTGGTTTTAATATACCTATCACATTCCTGTCGAGGTAATTAATAGTAGTTGCAAAAAATAAAAGTGAGACAACCGTCCACCTGTAATTTGTCATTTTAGTACTCATGAATGGCAGCAATTTTGGTTGCTCCAAGGTAATCATTTTCTGATTTGGGGCAGATTCTATTTTCGTAGCACCCCTACAACGTTTTCGTAAAACTGAAGGCCTTCAGCAGTTGTTTTTTGCGTAATTTACAAGCACATCATTCAACGATCAACATGCTTCAAAAACTGATTGCTTTTTCATTATGCCTCTCTGTGTTTTTCCTCCATTCAAATGCTCAACAAAGCAAAAAACATTCCATGTTGGTGTACACCAAAAATGGAAAAGGGTATGTTCATGATAATATACCTTCTGCCGTGGAAGCACTAAAGCTTTTGGCTAAAGAAGAAAAAATAAACATCACAGTTTCCGACGACCCTGCTGTGTTTACAGAAGAAAATCTTAAACAATATACTTTGCTGGTGTTTCCAAGCACCAACAATGATATTTTCGATAATGATCAGCAACGATTGGTCTTCCGCAGATACATTGAGGCAGGAGGAAGTTTAGTTGGACTTCATTCTGTAACTGGTACAGAGAGAAATTGGAAATGGTTTAAAATGCTCATTGGATGTACGTTTGCATGGCATGCCAAATACCAATCATTTAGCTACCAAGTATTGGATCGCCAACATCCTTCCATGAAAAATGTTCCCTCGGTATGGGAACGTGAAGATGAATGCTATTTTGGCAAAGAATTATATCCGGTTACAAATGTGTTAATGACCCACCGATTTGTGACACTGGATTCCTCCCAAAAAGACCTTATTCAAAAGAATGCTGGAACCTATGTAGAATACTACCCTGCCGTTTGGTACAATGAATTCCAGGGTGGTCGTGCTTGGATTTCAACCATTGGACATAGCAAAGAGACTTATAAAGATCCTGTATATAAAAACCACTTATTGCAAGGAATAAAATTTGTAATTTCTCAGTATAAAGGAATCGATTTTAAAAAAGCATCTTCACAACATCGTGATGATCTATTAAAAAACTAATCATGCAAAAGAAAAAATCATTCACCAGAAGAGACTTTGTTGCTTCTACAGTGAAAACAGGTATTGCTACAGGAATTGCTTCCATTGGATTTCCAACCATTGTCCCTGCACATGTATTTGGGAAAAATGCACCCAGCAACAGGCTCAATATCGGCGCAATTGGTGTGGGTAGAATTTCAAGAGATCACGACATGCATGAAACGTTGAAATACGACCATGCAAGAATTATTGCTGTATGTGACTTGGATAAAAAGAGATTGCAAGATGGAAAAAAATATGTGAACGATTATTATACCAAAAAGACCGGTGCTCCATATGATGGCGTCACCATGTATGATGATCATCGTGAACTGTTGCTCAACAAAGACATCGATGGTGTATTGATTTCTACACCCGACCACTCTCATGCGTATTTAGGCATTCATGCAGTAGAAGCAGGTAAAGATGTATATCTGCAAAAGCCAGCATCTCTCACTATCGCAGAAGGAAGGGCTTTGAGCAATGCGGTAAATAAATCAAAAAGAATATTACAGATTGGAAGTCAGCAACGTTCCTCAACTCAATTCAGATATGCAGCCGAGCTTGTGAGAAATGGCAGAATCGGTCAGTTGAAAGAAGTATTCATTGGTTTGCCAAGTGATCCTGGAGGTGACGTTGAACCAGAGATGCCGATTCCATCAAACTTCAATTACGACGCATGGTTGGGTTCCACTCCATACGTTTATTATACTGAGAAAAGAGTTCACCCACAAAATGACTACAGTCGCCCAGGTTGGTTGCGCTGTGAACAATTCGGTGCAGGCATGATCACCGGATGGGGATCACACCACATCGATTGTGCACATTGGGCTATGGATACTGAACACTCCGGTCCGATTGAAGTTTGGGCAAATGCATCATTCCCAACCTCAGGCTTATGGAATGTACATGGAAGCTTTACTTCTCATGGCAAATACGAAAATGGAGTGGTGATGACCATCAGTACAGAACTTCCGAACGGCATTAAGTTTGTTGGAACAGAAGGATGGATTTTTGTAACAAGAGGTGATTACAAAGCAAGTCCGAACGAACCTGCTGTTCCTAACCAAAAAGCATTGACTGCAAGTGATCCAAAAATTATTCAATCAGTCATTGGCGCGAATGAAATCAATCTATATAGAAGTCAAGAGCACCATGGCGATTGGCTAAACAGCATGATCACCAGAAAACAACCGATTGCTCCAGTTGAAGTTGGACACAGATCTTGCTCTACTTGTTTGATTCATCACATGGCAATGAGATTGCCACGCACCCTTCATTGGGATCCTAAAAAAGAGCGATTCAACAATGATGATGAAGCCAATGCATTGTT
>CAYFLQ010000164.1:0-4163 GCA_964344065.1 uncultured Sphingobacterium sp.
CTGAAGAAGGTCCCCCTGCTGATGAAGAAGGTGGCGCGCCATTGATGATCAAAGAAGGCGTGATGGATAATCCAAAGGTGGATGCTGTATTGGGTTTGCACATTGCCTCATCGCTTGAAATTGGAAAAATAAAATACAAACCAGGAGCCATGATGGCATCATCTGATTGGTTCACCATCAAAATTCATGGCAAACAAACACATGGTTCAACACCATGGACAGGCATTGATCCTGTTGTAGTTGGAACTCAAATCATCAATCAATTACAAACCATTGTGAGCAGACAGGAAGATTTAACGGTTGCTCCATTGGTAATTACAGTTGCAAAATTTCATGCCGGGGTAAGAGCCAATATCATTCCTGAGGATGCAGAATTGGAGGGAACTATTAGGTCGCTCGACAGCAAAATGCAGAAAGATGTGCATGAAAAAATTCAAAAAATATGCAAATCTGTGGGTGATGCATGGGGCGCAAAAGTTGATGCAGTAATTGAAACAAAAACACTTGTCACTTATAATGATTCTTCGTTAGTAAACATGCTGATCCCATCTTTGGAAAAAGCTGCTGGAAAAGAAAATGTTGATTTGGGCAGATGGACTACAGGCGCAGAAGATTTTTCTTTCTTCAATGAAAAAGCGCCAAGTTTCTTCTTCAACTTAGGTGGTATGCCAAAAGGAATGGATCCAAACAAAGCTGCTCCGCATCATACTCCTGATTTCTTTATTGATGACAGTATGCTGGATGTTGGCGTAAAGGCATTCTGCAATATGGTATTTGATTTTGCTGCTAAAAAGAAATGAAATGAGTTGTAAGTTATAGGTTGTTAGTTATAAGTTGTAAGTTGTAGGTTGGCTGTTTTTACTTACAACTTATAACTAACAACTTTGAACCTGTATTAGACATTATAGATTCTCGCACCAAACAACGTGCTTCCAACTCTAATCATAGTAGATCCGCAATCAATAGCCATTTTATAATCACTGCTCATTCCCATTGACAATGTATTGAATTGGGAAATCTCGTTTTGATAAGTATTCCTAATCTCATCAAACATTGATTTGAGTTGAACAAACTCAGAATGAATGATTTGTTGATCTTCTGTAAATGAAGCCATTCCCATTAACCCGACGATTGAAACATGAGGAAATTTCTTCTCCAAAAATATTTCAGTTGCAGCTGATCGCAATTCTGTGAGATCAAACCCGAATTTGGTCTCTTCCTTTGCAACATGCACTTGAAGCAAACAAGAAATAACCCTGTTGCATTTCTTAGCCTCTTTATCAATTGCCTGCAACAATTTTAAACTGTCTACTCCATGTATAAGCGCAACAAATGGCGCGATGTATTTCACTTTATTTGACTGAAGATGTCCAATAAAATGCCAATGAATATCTTCAGGAAGTTCCGCTTGCTTTTTGGTCAATTCCTGTACATAATTTTCACCAAAATCACGATGTCCAGATGCATACAACTCAAGTATGTCTTTATTGGGTTTTGTCTTGGATACTGCAATCAATTGCACACCCCTTTTTTCACAATATTTTTTCAACTCCTGATATGCTGCTTGATCTACAGGCATAAAATTATCTTTAAGTTGTATGTGGATTAATTATCCTACAAAGTTCACGAAATTATACTCAATATGACTACTTTGGGGTATAAATTCCAACATGAGTCAGGCATCTCAAGCCACTTTAAACTATAGGGTTCAACGCATCGTTGCCATCGTTGCTGTCGTATTATTTGTGTTCAAAATCATTGCTTGGTGGATGACCAAATCAGTAGCAGTACTCACCGATGCACTGGAAAGCACTGTAAATGTGGTAGCAGGATTTATAAGCCTTTACAGTCTATATGTTGCTTCGAAACCACGTGACAAAGAACATCCATACGGTCATGGCAAAGCAGAATTCGTATCTGCTGCTATTGAAGGCAGTTTAGTCGCCATTGCAGGTTTTGTGATTATTTATGAAGCCATTGATAATTTTATCCACCCGCATACGATTCAGAAATTAGATACCGGCATGGTGATCATTGGTTTCACAGCAATATTCAACTACGCAACAGGTTGGTATGCTATTCGCGTTGGGAAACGAAATAATTCTCTTGCCTTGGTGGCATCAGGAAAACATTTACAAAGCGATACCTACTCTACTATTGGCATCATCGCTGCAATGGCAGTAATCTTTTTGACTGGATGGATTTGGATGGATGGTGTTATTGCAATTGGCTTTGCTTTCTTTATCATTTATACTGGATATACCATTGTGAGAAGCAGCATAGCAGGTATCATGGATGAAGCCGATCATGCACTGTTAGAAAAACTGGTGAGTAAAATGAACGACAACAGACGAGAGAATTGGGTGGACCTACACAATCTTAGAATCATTAAGTTTGGATCAGTTATTCATGTCGATTGCCACCTCACTGTACCCTGGTATTTAAATGTTCATGAAGCACACAATGAAGTAGATGCATTCAGCGAAATTGCCAGAAATGAATTTGGCGAAAGTGTTGAATTATTTGTTCATGCAGATGGATGTCTGGATTTCTCTTGCAGAATTTGCAACAAACAAGATTGCCCACAAAGAAAAAATACATTTGAGAAAAGAATTGAATGGGATGTTCACAACATCGCCAGCAATGAAAAACACGGATTGGTAAATTAATCTTTCGGCGTCTCTTCAAATAACATCGCAGGTCCGCAATCGTCAATCTCTTTCTTGGTTACATTCAACTCGAGATCTTTCAATAGAGTTGACATGCATATATCCAATGCTCTTGAAATTTTACACACTTGAAGAACACTCGTGTTGATTTTACCCAACTCAATTCTGCTCATTTGGGTGTATTCAATACCTACCAGATCTGCTAAAGATTGTATGGTAAGCCCTTTTTCATTTCTTGCCTTTCGTATGCGTGTACCAAGTTCTACGGCAACAGGCTTAGAAGAGGTCTGAGTTAGCATATTTGACATAAATAAGGAATATTGGATATTTTCAAAGTTACTCTGCTAGGCAGAACACCTTAAATATAGCATATTTTAAGTATATATACCTAATAAATGTAAGTGTATATACTTAATGAAATACTAAATTGGTTCTTGTTGGCTTAAGCAATGAAAACTTCCCAAGCCCCAAATAATGTCGGTAGAATCGATTCCTACCACTTCCCTTTCGGGGAAGCAGTCTTGAATAGTTAGAAGCACTTGCTCATCTTTCTTACATCTATAGGTCGGTACGATCACTTGTTTATTGGCAATATAAAAATTAGCATAAGAAGCAGGGAGTCGCTGATCTTCCCATATAACATCATCTGGCATAGGAATCTCAACAATATTTAATTGTTTGCCATTCAATAACCTCATTTGTTGAAGCTGCTTGAGATTGTGCTGCAATAACTGATAATTTTCATCCTGCTTATTCTCTTCAATTACAGTAATGACGGTATCCTCATTTATAAAACGAACTGTATCATCAATATGTCCATCGGTATCATCTCCTACAATACCCTCATCCACCCAAAGCACTTGATCTTGTCCGTAGTAGTCCATTAAATATTGCTCAATTTGTGCTTGACTTAAATGCGGATTCCTGTTTTTATTCAACAAACAAGCAGTTGAAGTCATGACAGTTCCAGCACCATTAAAATCAACTGAACCGCCTTCCATTATTATACCAGGATTAAAAACTTCAAGTCCGAGTGCTTTCCCAATTTTTGTTGGGATCACATCATCTAAATCAAATGGAGGATACTTGTTGCCCCAAGCATTGTAGTTCCAATCGACGATGGCTTTTTTAGTTGGATCTTTTTTATTGAGCAGAAAAGCAGGACCATGATCTCTACACCAGGCATCGTTTGTTGGATGAATAAAAAAATGAACCTTGCTCATATCAACGCCAGCCTTTTGCAACATGTTCGCAGCGTTGGTTTGCATGTTGGCATCACAAACATTGATATTCACCTCTTCAAACCTTACCAAGGTCTTGATAAATGCTGTATAGGATGGAAATATTTTTTCAATCTTGCCAGGCCATGACGCTTCCTTATGAGGCCAACTCAACCAGGTTGATTGATGGGCTGCAAATTCTGCCGGAAAATAATAGCCAAGTTGTTTGGGGGTCATGAACGAGTTGTGGGTTGTGAGTTATGAGTTGTAAGTT
>CAYFLQ010000165.1:0-4152 GCA_964344065.1 uncultured Sphingobacterium sp.
TGGGTCAATGAAAAATAGATTTTCTTGAATCCAAAATATCCTCCAACCAGCAGCACCAAGCCGAGGATGACTGCTTTTTTAGGGAAACCTTTTTCTGAAGATGCCATAAATAAGATTGATAGTTGAAAAATCAGATGAGTAATGCTTAATTGAATGGCAAAGTTACAGTTTAAACATTGAGTGATGATCATTTCTTTGTTATTTTGTCGCTATGCAGGATCTGTCATGGTTGTCGAGGACACAACTTTTAATAGGGGAAAAGAAGCTTAGGCATCTTACAAACTGTCATGTGATGGTAGTGGGACTTGGAGGTGTGGGGTCATATGCCGCGGAATTCATCGCAAGATCAGGAATTGGTAAAATGACCATCATAGATGGGGATGTAGTAGATCCCACCAATCGAAATCGCCAACTGCCTGCCTTGGCAACGAATCATGGTGAACCGAAGGCCTTGATCATGGCTGAGCGATTAAAAGCCATCAACCCAGAGTTGGATTTAAACGTGGTCAGATCTTTTGTCAATCCAGAAATGGTGGAGGAACAATTAAAGAACCAACCAGATTATATTATTGATGCCATTGACAGTATAACTCCAAAAATTACATTTTTAACACTTGCGCATGGCGCCAAGATCAGGGTAGTGAGCAGTATGGGAGCTGGAGCAAAATTGGATCCAACCAAACTTCAAGTGGTAGACATCTCTAAAACCTATAATTGTCCATTTGCTCAGCAGATCAGAAAGAATCTTAAAAATGCAGGAATTTATAAGGGTATAAAAGTTGTTTTTTCTCCTGAGAAACCAATCAAAGAAAGTTTGATGTTGACAGACGGAAAGAATTTTAAGAAGTCGGCTTATGGAACCATTTCTTATTTACCTGCAGTCTTTGGAGCGGTCGCTGCATCGGTTGTAATCAGGGATTTAATGGAAGAAATTGAATAAGTCAGATTGCTGCTAATTCCAGAAAATTTTCATCAATCAATCTTTCACCATTTATTTGCAACAACACATTTGTTTCCTGCAACAGTTGTATATGTGTGAAGTTTTCGCTGAAGTCACCTCGTCTCCAAATTTCAAAAATTCTCTTTTTATTAATGGGGGATTTATCAGATTGCATGATCATGTGATGCATAACGGAAATGCCTTCATCGGTTAAATGATTGAATATTCCATTCTGGAGCAATTTTCTTGTATGCATGATGATGTCAAAAGAGATACCCATAAATTTTAATTTTCAGCAAGATCAAAATGTCGTATGATCATTATGTTATGATGATGTTACGGAAATATGTAGCCATTTTGGCTGTTAATAATTTGTGTATTTGACATCCCTTAATTGTTGTAGATTGTTAGTGCGTATGAGTATGGAACAGAAATCTCTTTTCCGAAAGATGCATTCCAGCGCTGAAGTCGACTTCATTGCGTATCTGAAAGATTATCTCTCAACGTATCCAGACACAGAGATCATGATTGGTTGTGATTCTCAGAATTATGCAGAGAGTACCATTTATGCCATTGTGATTGCTATGTATCGGCCTGGTAAAGGGGCGCATGTATTGTACAGGCGTTGGAAAACACCAAAAGAATTGGTGCGTGCTACAAGGCTACTTACTGAGGTATGGAATGCTATTGAAACTGCAGAATGGATGGGGGCAAATGGATTGCCAAAACCTGTTTGGATTGATATCGATTTGAATCCAGATCCAAAATATAAATCCAATGAAGTTTTCAGGCAAGCAGTTGGTATGGTAGAAGGGATGGGGTATAAAGTTCGTTACAAGACGATGGATCCTATGATGACATATGCAGCAGACTATTTGATCAAGATCTGATCAAATTTCATTTTTTACTTCATACTCATATACTTCTTTAGAAAACGCAGCCTCCATCATTTTTTTATCAAATGCTTTTTCCTGATTGGCCAGAAACACAGTAGCAACGCCATTTCCAATAAAGTTGGTGATGGCTCTTGCTTCCGACATAAATCTGTCAACACCCAGTAACAATGCGAGCCCTTCAACAGGTATCACTTTGATAGCTGTAAGTGTGGAGGCCAATACTACAAAACCGCTACCTGTTACACCAGCCGCTCCTTTAGATGTAATCATTAAAACCCCAACTATGGTTAGCATTTCTGAAAATGTAAGATCAACGTGGAAGACTTGTGACAGAAAAATAACTGCCATTGATAAGTAAATAGTGGTTCCATCAAGATTGAATGAATAACCAGCAGGTACTACCAACCCAACAATGGGCTTAGCGCAACCCATCTTCTCTAATTTTTCCATCAAGGATGGAAGTCCGGCTTCTGATGATGATGTGCCCAACACAATGAGCAGTTCTTCTTTGATGTAGTTTAGAAATTTGAAGATGCTGATGTTGTAGTATCTGAGAATCAAGCCAAGTATCAGAAATACAAAAACGCCCATAGTGATATACACGGTGAGCATGAGTTTTCCGAGAGGGATCAATGTTGCGATGCCGTATTTCCCAATGGTAAACGCCATTCCTCCAAATGCACCAATAGGAGCGAACAGCATTACAAAGTGCAATGCTTTAAAAATATAGTTAGAAATTAATTTGAGTGGATGAATGATGACATTTGCATTTTTTAGTTTACTCAATATAATTCCAAATATGATTGAAAACAGAAGAACCTGAATGGTTGCATTGTCTTTGAAAAACTTTAACCAGGAAAATTTGCGCGCTCCCTCTGTGAATTTACTTATATCGCCATTTTCAATATTGCTGGTATTGACGCCTGTACCAGGCTGAATATAATGTGCTACAATGATCCCAATGATCAATGCGAGTGTTGTAACTATTTCGAAATAAAGAATTGCTTTTCCGCCCACTCTGCCTACCTTTTTCAAATCATTCATTCCGCTGATCCCCAGAGAGATGGTAAGAAATATAATGGGGTTGATGAACAGCTTTACGATATCAATAAAATATTTTCCCAATGGCTGCATGGCAATGGCAGTGGTTGGATTGAAGTGACCCAGCAATGCACCGCTCACAATGGCGAGTATGACCCATGTAGTAAGATTGGTAATTATTTTCTTCATGATGTTGATGCTAATAAATTGCATCTACAAAATAAGAAATTAATCTTGGAGTTTGCACATCAAGATATTGTGGTAGATCGGCAGCGCTTATTTTTTGTAACTCAATCCTTCATCATACCAAAACAATCCGTAAGCTTTGCCTTTCAAATATCCTGGTACATCCGAGAGTTGCTTCTGTGCCTGTTCTTCAGAAACAGGAGTAGTGAAGGGCATTTTACCAGTTGGGTTGAATACGCCGGTAACGACTTCCAGCAATGCTTCAGGTTTAGTTCCAAAGGTTGCAAGTACAGCTTGAATGTTTATTTTGGTTTGTGCATTATAAATTTCATCAATCACCCATGGATTGGTATAATTTACAGCAAGCACAGTTGGTTTTTTTGCAGTCAATTGATTGATGTAATGAATGTCAACAGCATTTTTCGAGAGGGATAAAAAAAGAGGCGACCCATCCGCTTCAAACAATGATTTTGATCCCGGGTTTATCCATAAAACTATTATATCAGCTTCCTCAGGAGTCTTTACCAGTTGTACGTTGCTTGACATATTAGCAGCACTTATCACATTGCTTGCAGATTTTTCTCCTCTTTTTTGAAAGTAGGATTCAAAATAAACTTTGGTTGTTGGTTTAAGTGGCAGAAAATTATTTTCATTGCGAAGCAATACAATCGATTTTCTCATGGCGAGATCTGCTTTCTCTTGAAGAGCGCTGCTACCAACTAGGTTCGCAGCACGATCAACATCTACATATGGATTCTCAAATAATCCTAATTCAAATTTTTCCATTAATAATCGATATACAGAATTGTCAACCAATTTGATATCAACCATTCCTGATTTTACTGTTTCCAAGAGTTGAGTAGGATCTGCTGTTCCTGAATACAGATTTACACCCGCTTCCAATGTACGCTTGTAGCGTTGTTGAACAGTGAGGGATTCTGCGCCCCATGGCATCATTTCAATGGGACCCGTATCAGAGTTGATGATTCCTTGAAAACCCAAGCTGTCTCTCAATAAACCTGTAATCACTGGTTTGTTGTATGCATATGCAATTTTTTCATACTTCGTATCCAGTGGAACTGAATAATA
>CAYFLQ010000166.1:0-4142 GCA_964344065.1 uncultured Sphingobacterium sp.
GGATTTAATCGTGTATTGATATCATTGACACTACTTTGGATTTTTGTGATCATCAATATCATCGGACTCAAAAGCTATGAAGCCGTTGTTGTGCTGTTGGTTGTAATCACATTTATTTTAGGCGGATTTGTGATATATTATGCACTATCTAATACTCCTGAACATTTCTCTGAATCCATTTTTCAAAAAACAGGCGAAAAAATCGCATCACAACCAACTATCTTCAGCTGGGATAAACTTGTTGCTGCCAGCTCCATTCTTTTTGCAAGTTTCATAGGATTTGATTCTATTGCGCAAGTTGGTGGAGAAGCAAAAAATCCCACAAAAAATTTACCAGCTGCCATTCTGATAACTTTTTTGATTGTTTCCTTGTTTTATCTCTGTTTTACTTACAGCATGTATAAAATAGTGCCATGGAATTTTATTGCAAAAGAAGCAACTGAAAAAGATGTTTCTGCTGTTAGCCTGCTGGGATATATGTTGGATGGAAAATCAACTATTATTATATTATTCGGTGCATGCATCGCTTTGCTGAAAGATCTTCCATCCATGATTTTATCAGTATCCAGATTTGTATACGCCTGGTCAAATGACAAACTATTCCCTGCTGTCTTTTCAAAAATTCACACATCCTATCATACACCTCATTATGCAATTGTATTCAGTGGATCGATTGCCAGCATGGGTGTGTTAGGCTGTCATTTCGCATCAGACATATTTTTGGGGATTGACATCATGGTGATTTCCATGTTGGTGAATTTTATCATGATCTGTATTGCAGTAATCAATATTCCAGTATCATATCAACAACATAAAATCAGTACATCAATTTTTAACAATAGAAATAGTCAAAAAACAATTGCTTATATCGGAATTCTGCTCTTGTTATTCTTTCTTTTTAATATTGTCAAAAATGATATCAGCACTGCACAAGAATCATTCTATTTTCATCCTACCTATGTATGGCTGATGGTCATGCTCGGTTCAGCCATCTTCTATTTTGTCAATCATTATGTAATTCAAAAGAATAAATAAGTCGACTAAAATATTTTTATGAGTGTAGGCAATATTCCCAAAGTAATCATTGGCTTGTGGCAGATAGCAGATATGGAAAGGTCTGGCAATAAGCTTGATGTCACAGAAACAGCAAAGGCTATGTTGAAATATTATGAAAATGGTTTCACCACGTTCGACATGGCTGACCACTATGGATCTTCAGAAGAAATTGCAGGATTTTTTAAACAGCAATACAAGCTTTCAGATGTAAAATTGTTTACAAAATGGGTGCCGACGCCTGGTGAAATGAATAGTAAGACCACAGAGGCTGCAGTTCAAAAAGCATTGAACAGAATGAAAGTTGAAAAACTGGACCTGCTTCAATTTCATGCCTGGAATTATGCCGATCCGCATTGGCTGGATGCTTTATTTGAGTTAACTCGCTTGAAAGAGAAGGGATTGATTGATGAAATTGGACTCACCAATTTTGATCATATACATTTAAATATGGTATTGCAATCGAGTATCCCGGTTATCAGCAATCAGATTTCATATTCATTACTGGATCAACGCGCTCATGTTGCAATGACAAATACCTGTTTGCAACATCAAACCAACCTGTTTGCATACGGAACTGTAGCCGGTGGATTTTTTTCTGAAAAATGGTTGGGAAAACCTGAGCCAACCCAATCAGAACAACTCACTTGGTCGCAAATGAAATATAAACGATTCATTGATGCAGCTGGAGGTTGGGAATGGTTTCAACAATTACTTTCTGCACTATCAATCATTGCTCAAAATAAACAGTGCTCCATCGCAACAGTAGCAAGTGCTTACATGAGTCAGTTGCCTGCAGTGAAAGCAATCATCATTGGAGCGAGACTCGGCGAGTCATCGCATATTGAAGAAAATAAAAAAGTACTTGACACAAAATTTTCTAATGAGGAATTGAATGCCATTAAAGTTGTTCTAAACAAATCGAATAGCATTCCAGGTAACTGTGGTGATGAATACCGCAAACCACCCTTCCTTACTGCATCAGGCGATTTGAGTCACCATCTGAAAGAATTCCCCAACCCCTATCCAACCCAAGTTGAATCCAATGATAAAACAAAAGTTTTTTCAGGAACACCCTGGGAAGGATTGGCAGGATATGCAAGGGCAGTTCGAAAAGGAAATCAAATTTTCGTGTCAGGAACAACTGCAACGCATGGCGATAAGATCATAGGCGGAAACGATCCTGCTGCACAAACACATTTTATTATTGATAAAATAGAGGGAGCTCTTCAATCTGTTGGCGGCCGTTTGGAAGACGTTGTTAGAACAAGAATTTTCGCTTCCAATGTAGCACAATGGGAGCCCATTGCAAGAGCACATGGAGAGCGGTTTGCTACCATCCAGCCTGCCAATACCATGGTCGAAGCAACATTGATTGGAAATGGCTATCTGGTTGAAATCGAAGCTGATGCAGTTATAAATTAAGTTGCCATCTAGTGTTCATTTGTTATCTCAACTGGGATAAACTTTCTCAAGAAGATTGTATCTTCCTATCATCTAATTGGTCTAAACATTAAATACGGTCTATATGAATAATATGAAGTTTTTATTATGGATGATTTGCTTTTCAATCTTTGCACATACATCAAAAGCACAGGAATCATATTTTTATCCAAACGCTGGAAAATTCAATCCACTGATTCCCACTCCAGAAAAATTTTTAGGATATGCAATCGGCGATCAACACACAAGACATGAAAGCTTGGTTGCTTATTTCAAGGAATTGGATAGGCTTTCAGACAGAGTGGCTGTTGAAGAAATTGGTAAAACATTTGAAAACAGGGTACAAATTGCTGCGATATTTACTTCAAAGAAAAATCATGATCGCTTAGAAGATATTCGAAAAGAACATCTGGCAGGACAGTCCAATGGTTCTACCCAAAATGTACCACTCGTCATTCATCTAGGATATAATGTACACGGAAACGAACCTTCATCCAGTGAAGCTGCGATGCTAACAGCATATTATATAACTGCTTCAGAGAATGAAGAAACCTTGAAGTGGCTAGACAATATGGTTATTTTAATGGACCCGGTAATCAATCCGGATGGAAGAGACAGGCATACGCATTGGGCAAACATGCACAAAGGCACTCCACCCGTTGCAGATCCACTCGATAGAGAACACAATGAAATATGGCCTGGGGGAAGATTCAATCACTACTGGTTTGATTTAAACAGAGATTGGTTCTTAGCCACATTCCCAGAAACTAAAAACAGGATCAACTTCTTCCATAAATGGAGACCCTATGTGCAAACAGATCATCATGAAATGGGATCTACTTCTACCTTTTATTTTGATCCAGGAGAAGAAGCAAGCAACAATCCATTGGTCCCAAATTATTTATATAAGAAAATTTATCCCAAATACGCAGAATATTTCACCAAAGCAACAGACAAAATTGGATCCTTGTATTTCACGAAAGAAGCATATGATAAACTCTATCCCGGATACGGAAGCAGTTATATAAATTTTTATGGAGGTGCTGGATTTTTATTTGAACAAGCAAGCAGCAGAGGACATGTTCAAGAAACTTCAACCATACCACTCACTTTCGCATTCACGATCAGAAATCAAGTGGTTGGTGGATTAGCAGTCATTCGTGCATCCATTGCAGAAAAGAATTCATTGCTTGAAATGCGCAAAGAATTTTTTGCAGTATCAAAAGAACAAGCTGCTAAATCTTTGGTCAAAGGATATGTGTTTGGAGATCCCAACGATCAAACAAGAACAAATGCATTCATTGAAAAATTATTATTGCACCGTATCGATGTATATGAATTGCCGAACAGCAGCAACTACTATGTTCCTACCAATCAAGATAACCACATCATGGTGAGAACCATTTTTGAAAATCAAATAACATACAAAGACAGTTCGTTTTATGATGCATCGGTATGGAGCCTGATACAAGCGTATGGATTACCATATAGTGAAGCGAAGACTGCATTAACTCCAGGTAAGAAATTAGAAAAAGTACCAGATGTACTTTTGAATGAAGTGAACAAAAGCAATTATGCATATTTAGTAAGTAATACAGACTATAATATTCACCAATTTATTTATGAATTAGAGCAAGGCGGTGCAA
>CAYFLQ010000167.1:0-4141 GCA_964344065.1 uncultured Sphingobacterium sp.
CTTGGTGTATTCAGATATGGATCCAGCTCCTATTGCAACTCTAAAGTAAGAGGCATTTCCTAGAACATTTTACTCGAAAATTTGTTTTTAGTCATTAATATGAAACATAGTAGTGTTGTCATGTTACGAATTCAGAAACTTGTGATCTGACATGTAAAAAACTTGTCGTCAATCACATAATTTTACGGTCCTTAAAATTGAATTTATTATGGGAAACAATCCACATCAACACGCTGCTGGAAATGGAGAAGCCAAATGCCCTTTCCACGGTGGCGCTATCAAACAAAGTGCAGGAAGTGGCACAAGAAACCGCGACTGGTGGCCTAATCAATTGAAGTTGAACATCCTTAGACAGCATTCATCGTTGTCCAATCCTATGGAACCTTCCTTTGATTATGCTAAAGAATTCAAGTCATTGAACTTAGCTGAAGTAAAAAAAGATATCATACAAGTACTTACCACATCTCAAGATTGGTGGCCTGCTGATTATGGTCATTATGGACCATTTATCATTCGCATGGCATGGCACAGTGCAGGCACCTATAGAATCGCAGACGGAAGAGGTGGAGGTGGAAAAGGAACCCAACGTTTTGCCCCACTGAACAGCTGGCCTGATAACGCAAATCTTGATAAAGCTAGATTGTTGCTTTGGCCCATCAAACAGAAATATGGCAAAAAATTATCATGGGCTGACTTAATGATATTAGCGGGTAACTGTGCATTAGAATCCATGGGATTCAAAACCTTTGGATTTGGAGGTGGAAGAGAAGATGTGTGGGAACCAGACGAAGATGTGTATTGGGGATCTGAAAAGGAGTGGTTAGGCGACAACAGGTATACTGGTGACAGAGATTTGGAAAATCCTTTGGCGGCAGTTCAAATGGGATTGATTTATGTAAATCCTGAAGGTCCTAATGGAAATCCAGACCCCATTGCATCTGCAAGAGATATCCGTGAAACATTTGGAAGAATGGCTATGAATGATGAAGAAACTGTTGCATTGATTGCAGGTGGACATACATTCGGCAAAACACATGGTGCTGCTGATCCTAGCAAATATGTAGGAAAAGAGCCTGCTGCTGCAGGTATTGAAGAGCAGAGTTTGGGTTGGAAAAATACGTTTGGAACAGGTAATGCGCAATACACTATCACAAGCGGATTAGAAGGCGCCTGGACAACTACTCCTACAAAATGGAGTAATAATTATTTTGAAAACTTATTCGGATTTGAATGGGAATTAACTAAAAGTCCTGCTGGTGCTCATCAATGGAAACCAAAGGCTGGCGCTGGCGCTGGCACTGTTCCTGATGCACACTTGTCTAACGTTACCCATGCTCCAACTATGTTGACAACAGATATTGCTTTGAGAATGGATCCAGCTTATGAAAAAATCTCCAGAAGATTTTATGAGCATCCTGATCAATTTGCAGATGCGTTTGCGCGTGCTTGGTTCAAGTTGACACACCGCGATATGGGTCCACGTGCCAGATACATAGGATCAGAAGTTCCAACCGAAGAATTGATTTGGCAAGATCCAATTCCTGTTGCTGAATATAAAATGATTGATACAACTGATATTGAGACGTTAAAAAAACAAATACTGTCATCAGGACTCACCGTATCAGAGCTTGTATCAACAGCATGGGCCTCTGCTTCTACCTTCAGAGGTTCAGATAAAAGAGGGGGTGCAAATGGAGCACGCATCAGGTTGGCTCCACAGAAATATTGGGAAGCAAACAATCCATCTCAACTTGCTAAAGTATTGGATGCACTTGAAAAAATACAAACCTCATTCAACCAAACATCAGGTGATAAAAAAGTATCTATTGCCGACTTGATCGTATTAGGAGGATGTGCAGCAATTGAAAAAGCTGCACAAGATGGTGGCATAAAGGTGAAAGTGCCATTTACCGCTGGAAGGACAGATGCTTCTCAAGATCAAACAGATGTTGAATCATTTGCTGTGCTTGAACCAGCTGCTGATGGATTTAGAAATTATATCAAAAAGAAACATACTGCACATGCAGAAGAATTATTGGTTGACAAGGCTCAGCTCTTGAATCTTTCTGCTCCAGAGATGACTGCATTGATTGGAGGTTTGAGGGTGCTAGATGCCAACTATGATCATTCAAAGCATGGTGTATTCACTCAAAAGCCTGGGGTATTGAGCAATGATTTCTTTGTAAATCTGCTTGACATGTATACCAAGTGGGAACAAAAGAGCGAGGGGTCATTTGAAGGAAAAGATTTGTCTGGTAAACTAAAATGGACTGCTACACGTGTAGATTTGATCTTCGGTTCTAACAGTGAATTGCGTGCTATTGCAGAAGTATATGCATGTGCTGATGGAAAAGAAAAGTTCATGCATGATTTCATTGCAACATGGACCAAAGTAATGGAGCTCGACAGATTCGATCTGCATAAATAAACAAGACAAATTGTTTAAAAGGGTTGTTGAAATTCAACAACCCTTTTTATTTCATCGATAATGACACAACTTTTGGATAATAATAAAGTTTCCCTCTATCGAAAGTATTCTAGTCCATTTTTCAAGAATTTTGCAGGTAATAGCATAAAATATGTCTCTTAGTCTGATCTTAAGCAACCTCACTAATCCAACACTCTTATTTTTCTTATTAGGAATCATCGCTGCGGCGATCAAGAGTGACTTGGAGATTCCCGCTCCAACCATAAAATTTATCTCACTCTATCTGTTGTTTTCGATTGGCTTCAAAGGAGGACAGGAATTACAGCACAGTGCATTTAGCATGGAAATAGTATACTCGATTTTGTATGGTCTACTGATTGCAACGATCATCCCATTATATTGTTTCTATATCTTGAAAAGACAACTGTCCATCAGCAACGCTGCTGCCGTTGCAGCATGTTATGGTTCTGTAAGCGCTGTAACCTTTGTCTCGGCTGTGTCATTTCTTGAGTCACAATCCCTTCACAGTGATGGCCATATGATAGCGGTCATGGCCTTGATGGAATTTCCTGCCATTGTAGTTGGAGTTATGCTGATCAGGAATTATGAGAAAATAGAGGAATCAACTACATCCATTTCAAAGGTTATCAAACATGCCTTCTCAAATGCAAGTGTCATCATGATATTGGGAAGCTTGATCATAGGAATGATATCAGATTCAAAACAAGCAGAAGGGATCAAACCATTCACAACCGATATCTTCAAAGGTTTTTTGGCCATCTTTCTGCTTGAAATGGGGATGGTAACAGCAAAGAGATTCAATGCATTCAAAGAGAGCGGCGTTGGTGTAATGTTGTTTGCTCTCATCGTCCCTTTGATCAATGGAATAGTTGTTGCGTATACGAGTCAATATATTACCGACGCTGTTGCCAACAGATTTATTTTTTCAATACTTGCAGCGAGTGCCTCTTATATAGCGGTACCTGCTGCCATGAGATTTGCAGCACCTAAAGCGGATCCAGGACTATACATCCCAATGGCATTGGGATTCACCTTCCCGCTGAATATAACAATTGGGATGCCGATATATTTTTATATTATACATGCTTGACATCATGAACTCGTTATCAATTCCAGCTTACCTTTGCAAAAATTTGAACGATGGAATCTAATTTATCGGCAAGCATTCAAGAAATCGTATTAAAAAGAAGATCCAACAGATATTATGATGAAACCGTTCAGGTACCCGATGAAGTAATTCAGAGAAGCTTGGAAAGAGCCATCCTTTCACCCAATAGCAGCAACATGCAACTATGGGAATTTTATTGGATCAAATCAAGAGATCAATTGAATACGTTTGTGCCTCTTTGTTTGAATCAACAGACTGCAAAAACAGCTGCACATATGGTTGCCTTTGTAACGAGAAGAGATAAATGGAAACAACGTGCACAGTGGCACAAAAAAAACATCCAAGATGAAATAGGTAATCAAGCACCCAATAAATACCAAAAAAGGATGCTTGATTATTATACCAAGCTGGTTCCTTTCGCATATTCAAATGATTTTCTCGGTTTGATGGGATTGTTGAGAAGCCTGGTTTCCAATGCCATTGGAATCTTCAGACCAATGACCAGAATGGGTGGAGTCGGAAGCACCAACATTGTAGTCCATAAATCAATAGCTCTTGCTGCACAAACATTCATGCTATCCATT
>CAYFLQ010000168.1:0-4138 GCA_964344065.1 uncultured Sphingobacterium sp.
TTATTTGATTGCTTGTCGAATACTCGTTTATTTATCTCAAGAACAAAAGCTCTCTGTATTTTGGAAGTTCCCATTCAGAATCATCTACCAGCAATTCCAATTTATCTACATGATAACGTATGTCATCGAAGAAAGGTTTTACTTTATCGCAGTAAGCAATTGCTTTCTCTCTCGAACTAGATAGAGCATTGGCTGCTTTTCTTGCTTCCGTCATTTCTTCAGTAAGCAATTGAGCTTTGTTGATGTGCTCAGAAATTTCATTCAGTACATTCAATTGTGCTTTGTATGCTTCTGGCTTCAATCCAACTTCTTTCAAACCTTTGATGTTTTCGATCAATACGTTTTGATAACGAATGGCTGCAGGAAGGATATGGTTGCCAGTTAAGTCCCCGATCACACGACCTTCAATTTGAACATACTTGATGTATTTTTCCAATTCGATTTCGTGACGTGCCTCTAATTCTACATGCGACAATACTTTGTGCTTTTCAAAAAGTTCTTTAGCTTTTTTAGTAGTCAAAGAGTCCAGTGCAAGTGGAGTCGTTTTCAAATTAGGCAATCCGCGTTTTGCTGCTTCTTTCTGCCACTCATCGCTATAACCATCTCCTTCAAACAATACTTTTTTAGATGCCTTGATGTAATTTTTGATTACATGCATGATGGCAACTTCTTTCTTATCACCTTTTTCGATTAAAGCGTCCACTTCAGCTTTGAATGATGACAACGTTTCTGCCATGATGGTATTCAATACAGTCATGTTATAACCGCAGTTAGCAGAAGAACCTACCGCACGGAATTCAAATTTGTTACCAGTAAATGCGAATGGTGAAGTTCTGTTTCTATCTGTATTGTCTAACAATAATTCCGGAATGTTTTTGTGGATGTCTAATTTCAACATTACTTCATCTTGCTCGTCGAACTTATCACCTACTCTTGTTTCAACTTCATTGAGCACCTTGGTAAGGAACTGTCCGATATATGCAGAAATGATAGCGGGAGGAGCCTCGTTTGCACCCAAGCGATGATCGTTGCCTGCAGATGCAATGGCTGCACGGAGCAAATCAGCATGGTCATGAACGGCTTTGATCGTGTTTACAAAGAATGCAAGGAACATCAAGTTGGTCTTTGGTGTTTTACCAGGTGCCAACAAGTTGATTCCAGTATCAGTTGCCATGCTCCAGTTATTGTGTTTACCACTTCCATTGATTCCTGCAAATGGTTTTTCATGCAACAATACACGGAGCTTATGTCTCTTAGCAACTTTTGCCATCACATCCATCAACAATGTATTGTGATCAACTGCCAAGTTCAATTCTTCAAATATCGGAGCACACTCAAATTGTGAAGGAGCTACTTCATTGTGACGTGTGCGCAAAGGAATACCTAGACGGTATGATTCATATTCGAAATCTCTCATGAAAGCATATACTCTTTCTGGAATAGCTCCGAAATAATGATCTTCCAATTGCTGACCTTTTGCTGGCGTATGTCCAAATACGGTGCGGCCAGTCATGATCAAATCAGGACGCGCATTGGCCAATCCTTCATCCACCAAAAAATATTCTTGTTCCCATCCCAACGTTGCTGTAACCTTTCCAACTGATTTATCAAAATAATGACATACATCAACAGCTGCATTGTTCAATGCTTCAATTGATTTCAACAGTGGGGCTTTGTAATCCAGGCACTCACCTGTATACGAAACAAATATGGTTGGTATGCAAAGTGTAAGACCTTGACCAATGTTCATGATGAACGCAGGTGAAGTTGGGTCCCATGCAGTGTATCCACGCGCTTCAAAAGTCGCACGCAATCCACCACTTGGAAATGAAGATGCATCTGGCTCTTGTTGTGTCAATGCATTTCCATCAAATTCTTCAATCGCAGATCCATCTGATTTCAACGTAAAGAAGGAATCATGTTTTTCAGCTGATGTTCCAGTAAGGGGCTGAAACCAGTGTGTGTAATGTGTTACCCCTTTGCTTTGTGCCCACTGTCTCATTCCTGCTGCAATTTGATTTGCAACAGTCCTGTCGATTTTTTGTCCAGATTTAATAGAACTAACTAAACTCTTGTAAGCTTCATCGTTCACGTACTCTCTTGCAACTTTCAAGGTGAATACGTTCTCTCCAAAGATGGGAGTTACTTTCGATGGACTCTGTACTGAAACCTCATCACTTAAAAAGGTAAGGTTGTCAATTGCTTTAAAACGTAGTGATTGCATAATGAATAATTTGAAGGCACAAAATTCGCCAAATTCACCCTCACTCACAAAAAAAATATCAAAATCCCCAAAAAATCACTGAAAATTGTGAATAAAGTAAATCAATATAAATGGCATTCCTGCCTAAATAGCTGATATTGCGACTAATACATCACATATTAAATATTTTAATGTGTATGCTTTGTAGATTATATCTTCGGGTGCTTTAGGTAAATTTGCGTCTCTTATAATATCATGGAAACAACTGTCGAAACGGCCAAACAATTAGGACTCCTGCCAGAAGAATTTGAAAGCATAAAACATATCCTTAACAGAACACCCAATTTCAACGAATTGGCAGCCTATTCTGTGATGTGGAGTGAGCATTGCAGTTATAAAAATTCAATCAAGTGGTTGAAGACACTTCCCAGAGAAGGCAGCAAGTTGTTGGTGAAGGCTGGTGAAGAAAACGCAGGTCTAGCTGATATAGGGGATGGCTATGGAGTTGTTTTCAAAATCGAATCTCATAATCACCCTTCAGCTATCGAGCCTTTTCAAGGTGCTGCAACTGGAGTAGGCGGCATTCATCGTGACATCTTTACGATGGGAGCGCGTCCAATTGCTGCATTGAATTCACTTCGTTTCGGAAACATCAACGATCCCAAAACGCGTCATCTGCTCAAAGGTGTAGTGGAAGGAATTGGACATTATGGAAACTGCTTTGGCGTTCCTACTGTGGGCGGTGAAATTTATTTTGAGAATTGCTATCATACCAATCCTCTTGTAAATGCAATGAGTGTGGGTATCGTAAAAGTGGGACAAACAGTGAGTGCAACTGCAGAAGGTGAAGGAAATCCTGTATTCATTGTTGGCTCTGCAACTGGTAAGGATGGAATTGGCGGTGCATCTTTTGCATCTGCTGATATTACAGCAGACAGTGCACAAGATCTTCCAGCTGTTCAAGTAGGTGATCCATTTCAAGAGAAGAAATTATTGGAAGCGTGTTTGGAATTGATTCCTAAAGGTGCATTGGTGGGTATGCAAGACATGGGTGCTGCAGGTATTATTTGTTCTACAGCAGAAACAAGTGCAAAAGGTGGTGTAGGCATGATCATACATTTGGAAAAAGTTCCAATGCGTCAGCAGAATATGAAAGCATGGGAACTTCTTTTGAGCGAGAGCCAAGAACGAATGTTGATGATTGTGAAGAAAGGAAGAGAAAAAGAAGTGTTGGAGGTGTTTGAAAAATGGGATTTGCCTTGTTCTGAAATTGGACAGGTTACCAATGATGGGTTACTGAAGTTTTTTATGAACGGAGAATTGGAAGCTGAACTTCCAGCAGAGAGCCTTGTATTGGGTGGTGGTGCTCCTGTGTATGACAGAACATATTCAACACCTAGTTATTTTGAAAAGATCAATGCATTTGATGCTTCAACCATCACAGTACCCAATGATCTTAAAAAAATTGCCGAGCAATTGATTGAAATTCCCAACATCGTCAATAAAAAATGGATTTACCATCAATACGACAGCATGGTGGGCACTGGCAATACTTCAACCAATGAACCGAGTGATGCATCTGTTGTGTTGGTGAAGGAAACTGGAAAAGCGCTTGCTGTTACAACAGATTGCAATAGCAGATATGTATATGCTGATCCATACAAGGGTGCGATGATTGCAGTAAGTGAAGCAGCAAGAAACATCGTTTGCAGTGGTGGTACTCCACTTGGAGTAACCAATTGTCTCAACTTTGGTAATCCCTATGATCCACAGGTATATTACCAATTTGTACATGCCATTAAAGGAATGGGGGATGCTTGTAAAAAATTTGATACACCAGTTACCGGTGGGAATGTGAGTTTCTATAATCAAAATCCAGATGGTGCAGTTTATCCAACACCTACGATTGGAATGGTTGGATTGTTAGACAGCATC
>CAYFLQ010000169.1:0-2013 GCA_964344065.1 uncultured Sphingobacterium sp.
TACAATCCATTGCCTGCCAGCATAGATTTTTACCTCGATCCATCCTATGTGAACAAAGACAGTCTTAAAGTTATTACCACAGAGGTTATGAAAAATTTTATCATCAGTGAAGTGAAATATCCTGATGCGGTAGTTACTAACCTGAACAACGTGGTGAAAAAAGTTGGATATTTTCTGCTGGCCATTGCTGGAATATTAGCACTGATTGTTATTATCCTGATAGACAATACCATCAAGCTTGCAATGTTCTCCAATCGCTTTCTCATTAAAACCATGCAAATGGTTGGAGCGACCAGATGGTTTATATCAAAACCTTTTGATCAAAAAGCAATCATCAACGGATTGATCAGTGCATTATTGGCTATTGCAGCCATCCTGTTACTCATTTATGCAGTTGAAAACTGGTGGTTGCCAGAAATAAAAGCGTTGAAAGACAATGGAAGCCTATTCCTATTATTTACAGCACTCATTCTTATAGGTATTAGCATTACCTTTATCAGCACACACAGAAGTGTGACCAAGTATCTTAAAATGAAATTAGACGACCTCTATTAATATCAATTACATGGAAACAAAAAATAACGCTTTGTTTGGTAAAGAAAATTTGATTTGGATGCTCATTGGATTGGCAATCATTGCGCTGGGAGCTATCTTAATGGCCGGAGGAAAAAGCAGCGATCCAACTGTATTCAATGAACAAGAAGTATACAGCTTTACGAGGATTACCTTGGCACCTATCTTAATTGTAGCAGGACTCATCGTAGAGATATTTGCTATCATGAAAAAAAGCAAATAGAGCACTGTCTGTAAACCATGACATATTTTCAAGCCATTTTACTTGCTCTTATTGAAGGAATAACTGAGTTTCTTCCTGTATCGTCTACAGGCCATATGGCCATCGCTTCAGCATTTTTTGGAACATCACAAGATGCATTTACAAAATTGTTTGAAATTGTCATTCAGTTTGGGGCGATTTTATCAGTTGTTGTATTGTATTGGAAGAAATTTATCAACCTCAAAACATTTGATTTTTATATAAAACTCCTCATCGCAATCATTCCTGCATTGTTTTTTGGAGCCCTTTTCAAAAAACATATCGATCAAGTACTGGAAAGACCACTTTTCATCTCATCGGTCATTTTTGGGGGTGGCATTGTTCTTTTGTTTGTAGACAAATGGTTCAAAAACCCACAGATTGAATCAGAAGAAAAAATTACTTACAAGAAATCTTTCTTCATTGGATGCTATCAAGTATTGGCAATCCTTTTACCGGGGCTTAGCAGAAGTGCAGCTACCATTATTGGTGGAATGCAGCAAAAACTTACCAGAAGTGCAGCTGCAGAATTCTCGTTTTTTCTTGCTGTACCAACCATGTTTGCAGCAACTGTGAAAAGTCTATATGATATCTGGAAGGAAGAACCAACGCTGCTTAACACCGATGGAATTTCAATATTGCTTGTAGGCAGTGCAGTAGCATTTCTGATTGCATTGATCGCAATACGATTCTTCATTCAGTTCTTGAAATCAAATGGATTTAAATTATTTGGATGGTACAGAATCCTGCTTGGACTCCTTTTGTTTGCGTTGATTTTTTCTGGTAAATTGTCTGCCAACGGACTCGTGCACTGAGCCATTTAATTTCTTTTGCTTATCTTACTGGGAACGAGTTTCATATGGAAAACAGAAAAAAAATTCAACGTGCCTGGACGATGTACGATTGGGCCAACAGTGTGTACAACCTGGTCATTACATCCACCATTTTTCCAGCCTATTACGTTGCCATAACCAGCAGCAACAACAATGAACAGTCTTATGTAAATTTCTTTGGATATCAATTCATCAATACAGCGTTACAAAACTATGCATTGGCATTGGTGTTCTTTATAGTAGCCATCGCATCACCCATTTTATCCTCTATGGCAGATTATCGAGGAAACAAAAAAGCATTCATGCGATTTTTTGTTGTGATGGGGTCGATTTCATGTGCCATGCTGTATTTCTTTACTCCGGATA
>CAYFLQ010000169.1:2036-4119 GCA_964344065.1 uncultured Sphingobacterium sp.
TTTCTTCGCATTGGCTGCATTGGGATTTTGGAGCAGTCTTGTTTTTTATAACTCCTATCTACCAGATATCGCAAGTCCTGAAGAAAGAGACGCCCTGAGCGCAAGAGGATTCGCCATGGGGTATATTGGAAGTGTGCTATTGCAATTGATTTGTTTTGTAGTAATTCTAAAGCCTGATTTATTTGGCATAGATCCAACTAATAAAACCTTGGGTCCGAGAATATCTTTTTTACTTGTTGGATGCTGGTGGCTGGGATTTTCACAGATAACATTCAAAGCCATGCCGTCCAATACAGAAAAAAACAAACAATTAAAAAAACATATACTTGTCAATGGATTTCATGAGTTAACATTGGTTTGGAACCAGGCCAAACAAATTCCAGCCCTCAAGAGATATCTACTGTCATTTTTCTTGTTTAGCGTAGGAGTGCAAACCGTAATGCTGGTTGCAGCAAGTTTCAGCAAAAAAGAAATATTTCCCAAACCTGAAGATGAACCAAAATTAATCATGACCATTATCCTTATTCAATTGGTTGCACTTGTGGGTGCCATTGTCATGAGCAAGCTCTCCAAGTGGATTGGCAATATATACACGTTGGTAGTTGCTGTATTTATATGGATCGGGATCTGTTTGTGGGGGTATTTCATACAATCACAAACTGAATTTTATATTTTGGCAGCATGCGTTGGTCTGGTCATGGGCGGAATTCAAACCATAGGAAGAAGCACATATTCGAAACTGATTCCTGAAACAGAAGACACTACATCTTATTTTAGTTTTTATGACGTTACTGAGAAGATTGCATTGACCATCGGATTATTTCTTTTTGCAAGAAATGAAGAACTCACAGGAAGTATCAGGAATTCTATTTTGATTCTCATGTTGTTTTTTATTTTCAGCTTTTTCGCCTTGTTGTACACCAAAAAAGTAATCACAAAAGAAAAATATGCAAGTCTTTTCCATTGATGCAGGCTTGTTCAAGCTAGACGGCGGGGCGATGTTTGGCGTTGTTCCAAAAGTGATGTGGCAGAAATCCATTCCTGCAGATGAAAACAATTTGTGTACTTTTTCAATGAGATGTCTGCTGATCATAGAAGGAGAAAGAAAAATACTTATTGACACAGGGATGGGGGATAAACAATCTGAGAAATTTTTTAGCCACTATCACCCAACTGGAAAAAATCTATTAGAATCTCTTCATGAAAAAAATATTTCCAAAGAGGAAATAACAGATGTTATTCTCACCCATTTACATTTTGATCACTGTGGGGGCGCTGTGAATCGCAACCTTGAACCAACTTTTCCAAATGCTACCTATTGGACTTCCAAAGAGCATTGGGAATGGGCCATTGAGCCAAATGCAAGGGAGAAAGCCTCCTTTTTAAAAGAAAATTTAATTCCACTACAAGAAAAAGGAGTTTTAAAATTTATTCATGAGAGCAATCAGGGAAAGGCTGTATTTACAGAAAATATAGAAATACTATTTGTACATGGACATACCAAGAGCATGATGCTTCCTTTGATACACTATAAAAAACATATTATTGCATACATGGCAGACTTGATACCAACTGCTGCTCACATCCCACTCCCCTATATCATGGGATATGATATGTATCCCATGACCACATTAGTCGAAAAAGAAAAATATTTATTAGAAGCAGTAGAAAACAATCACATCCTCTTTTTTGAACATGATGCTAATATTGAATGTTGTAAAGTGATAAGAACAGAAAAAGGTTTTGCCAAAGGCGCGCTCATTCAATTGAATGAAATATGATTACTTCCAGGAAATCAAGGAGCTGAAAGGATATCGGATGTTTTTATACTTCATCATATCAACCTTTACACTTCCGACACTGATGGGACTTTCAATCCTCAATGGCAGATGATTTCCATCGTCTGAAACCCAAACAGTCATTAATTCTCCACCCTTAAATACGGTTCCGCCAATCAACATCGGCTTGAATTTAATGGCACGGAATATTCCATATTTGGTCTTCACCACTTCCTTGCCCAAATACCTGATATATAAATTATGAACTTCGTCATCAATAAACATGCTAAATGGAATTTTCTCGC
>CAYFLQ010000170.1:0-4087 GCA_964344065.1 uncultured Sphingobacterium sp.
CAAGGTATCATTCGTTTTTGCCAAAATATTTAACAATGCACTTAAAAAATACGCACTTCCAAATTTCAACATCATGGGAGCATATTTTTTAGTAAGTGCACTTCTGGAAAAAGTGATACTGAAATAGTTCGATTTAAAAATAATCCATCCCAATAGTATGATCAAGATCAGGTATATGTAAGCATAGATTTCAATGAATACCTCAAAGCGTTGGATCAATTTGAACGTCCAAAACAAGATCAATGCTGTCACTAGAATTCGGTAGAAAAATTCCTTTAAAAAATTTGATGCAACATTTTTTGAAATGACCCAAGCATAGGCCTCGAGCAACGAAAAAATCACCAGGCTCACTGCCATCGGGTATATCAAGTCGAAGTATTCAACCAGCAAAGGCGATCTATATCCGAATTTTCTGATGATCAAGGGTTGCAAGTAGGGTAGGATAAAATAAAAAATGATACAGGCACCCACCGCGATTAGAAAGGTGAATGTGAATAGATCATTTTTGGATTTTTCCAGGTGATGATTGTAAAATGGACTGAATTTGAAGGCAATGGGTATCATTCCTGCTGTACACAATGTTGAAAAAATCAACGCGACGTCCATCAAAATTCTCGTCAGTCCAAATTGTTCTGGAGTGAAATATGTTGGGAAAAAATAGAGTACGTTGATGGCGCCAAAAACAAAGCCTGCATAAATAAATAAAGAGGAGTAAATGCTTTGTTTTCTGATTGTTGCCATAAAAATAAAAAAACCGCCAGGGTGGCGGTTTCAAATGTAATGAAATTAAAGATTACAGATGTGATTCAATCTTTCTTATAAAATTTCCTTTGGGTTGTGCTCCGACAAGCTTATCAACCACCTGGCCATTTTTGATAAATAGAATCGCTGGAATAGAAGTGATGCCGTAATTCATTGAAAGTTGAGGATTGTGATCAACATTTACTTTTCCAATGTTCACTTTGCCTTCCCACTCTTTGGATAATTCTTCGATAACCGGACCAATTGCACGGCAGGGACCACACCACTCAGCCCAAAAATCAATCATTGTTAATTTATCTGAATCTAACACCTCTGTCTGAAAATTGCTGTCTGTAAATTCTTTAGCCATGGATTTTTATTGTATGTGATGAATATAAAAGGATATGCAAAATTAGTTCCAATTTTTAAATTTTCATAAATGTCTTATCACCATTTAAACTGCGTCAACTTGTACCTCAATCAGCGGGTTTTTCTCTAAAAAGTCAGCCAATTCGTCATTCATTTCAAACCCTTTCTCCGTAGTACGCATCTGAACCATCAGTTTTTCCACCTGATCAACCATCACCAGCTTGAGCCTGGATCGTCCCGGATGTTTTTTAAGATTTTTCTTGAAAAAATCAATATGGCCTTCACTGATACTACCAGCCTGCAGGGTGATTTGTACCTGTTTGGTAAATACTTTTTTAATGGTTTCCAACAAACAAATTTCAGTAACCCGAAAATTCCACTCATTCCTGCTTTCCCATTTTTCAAAATTTCCTTTCACATGAATACAAGTACCTGCATTGAAATAATTTGAAAATTTCACATACTGATCACCAAATAAAGTCAGTTCAACCTTTCCCGAGAAATCTTCAATGGTAAGACTACCATATTTTTTGCCAGCCCTTGAAATTTTATGTTGAGAAGCAGTTACGAGTCCAGCAAGCTTCAATGTTTGAGTGGGACTCTTCTGCATTTCAATTCCTTCTTTGAATTCATTGAAATCACTGATGGGGCAAATCCCATAATATCTTAATTCGAACTTGTAATGATCCAAAGGATGCCCACTCAAAAACATTCCCGTAACTTCTTTCTCTTTATCCAGCAATTCTGTAAGTGACCAGGGTGGACAATCCGGAATTTTAGGTGATGGAATTTCCTGCACCATCGATAAATCTCCAAACAGGGTATGTTGATTGGAAGTGGATTGGCTTTGCCAAATGTTTCCAAATCGAATAATCTTTTCCAATCCATTGGAAGTATCACCTTCAGGCTGGAAAAAATATTGAGCACGGTGCATGGCAGGAAAACAATCGAATGCTCCAGACATTGCAAGACTTTCCAATGATTTTTTGTTTACTGTTCTTTGGTTGACCCGTTTCACCAAATCAAAGATGGAAGCGTAGGTGCCATTTTTGATTCTTTCAGCAATTATCGATTCTACCGCTGCTTCCCCAACTCCTTTTAGTCCACCCAAACCAATTCGTATTTCTCCTTTTGAATTAACAGCAAAACTTTGCAATGATTCATTGATATCTGGCCCTAATACACTTAAGCCCATTCGTTTGCATTCCTCCATGAAGAAAGTAATCTTTTCAATGGAGCCCGCATGATTGAGTACCGCAGCCATGTATTCTGATGGGTAATGCGCCTTTAAGTAAGCAGTTTGATATGCGATATATGCATAACAGGTACTATGCGATTTATTGAATGCATACTGTGCAAATGCCTCCCAATCTGTCCAAATCTTCTGAAGCTTCTCTTCTGGATAACCTTTCTCAGCTGCCTTTCCTATAAACTGAGGTTTCATTTTATCCAAGACAGACTTTTGCTTTTTACCCATGGCCTTCCTCAATACATCCGCATCACCTTTGCTGAATCCTGCCAGCTTTTGGGCCAACAACATTACCTGCTCTTGATAAACAGTAATACCATAGGTTTCTTCCAAGTATTCTTGCATGGCAGGCAAATCATAACTGATTTCTTCTCTTCCGTGTTTTCTGTTGATGAAATTGGGGATGTATTCTAATGGACCCGGACGATACAATGCGTTCATCGCTATCAAGTCCTCAAACTTATCTGGTTTTAAATCTCGGAGATATTTTTGCATACCAGGACTTTCAAATTGAAAAGTGCCAATGGTTTCACCTTTTTGATAAAGTTTGAATGTCTTTTCATCATCCAAGGGAATCTTGTCAATGTCTATTGCAATGCCATGATTCATATTGATCAATTGCAATGAGGTCTTGATGATATTAAGTGTTTTTAATCCCAAAAAGTCCATCTTGATTACTCCAGCCTCTTCAATCACACTTCCTTCGATTTGAGTAACCCACATAGGGGAGTCTTTTGCAGTGCATACTGGAAGCAATTCAGTCAGATCTTTGGGAGCAATGATAATGCCTGCAGCATGTATGCCTGTATTTCTAACTGATCCTTCCAAAATTTCTGCTTCATGTAACACTTTACCTCTAATATCATCATCCTCATATATCTCCCTGAGTTTTTTAGAGTTTTCAATTTCATCAGGATTAAGTCCTTCTTTTTCTGCCAAACTTTTTTCACCGTTCAGTGGTGCATGCAACAAGCGTTTTAATGAAATGCCTGGTTTCTCTGGTACCAATTTCGCCAACGCATTGCTTTCAGGCAATGGGAGATCAAGTGTTCTGGCCACATCTTTGATGCTCATTTTGGCAGCCATCGTACCATAAGTAATGATTTGTGCTACCTGGTTTTTACCATATTTATCAACAACATAATCAATTACCTTCTGCCTTCCATCATCATCAAAATCAGTGTCTATATCGGGCATTGATTTTCTGTCTGGATTTAAAAATCTTTCAAACAGCAGATTATACTTTATGGGATCAATGTTGGTGATGCCAATGCAATAGGCAACTACACTACCTGCTGCTGAACCTCTACCCGGACCAATAAAAACACCTAAGTCTCTGCCGGCTTTGATGAAATCAGAAACGATCAAAAAGTAACCTGCGAATCCCATTGTTCTAATCGTGAACAATTCAAATGCAATTCTTTCTTCAATTTCAGGAGTAAGCGATTCATATCTTTTTTGCGCACCTTCTCGTGTAATGTGCTCAAGATATTCATCCTGTGATTTGAATTTATTGGGAACTACGAAATGCGGAAGAAGGATGTCACGTTTTAAGTCTAATACATCAATCTTGTCTACAATCTCATTGGTATTGTCAATTGCTTCTTCCAGATCACCAAAAACGTTGGTCATCTCGTCAGTTGTTTTGAAATAGAATTGATCATTGGGAAATGCAAATCTTTTGTTTCTGAAACTTGCATCATCATCCGTAAATTCTCTGGCAGCAGG
>CAYFLQ010000171.1:0-4085 GCA_964344065.1 uncultured Sphingobacterium sp.
GTTCAGTCCAGATGGGAAAAAAGTGATCTTCTGTTCGAACCGTAACAATGGTGGAACCAGAGATACCAACATATTTATTGCAGATTGGGTTGACTAATCAAAGCCTATTCCCACTCAATCGTAGCAGGAGGTTTGCTGGAAATATCATACACAACTCTGTTGATGCCTCTTACCCTGTTGATGATTTCATTTGAAATCTTTCCTAAAAAATCATAAGGAAGATGCGCCCAATCGGCTGTCATTCCATCCACAGAAGTAACGGCCCTCAATGCCACAGTGAATTCGTAGGTTCTTTCATCACCCATCACACCAACCGACTTGACTGGCAATAAAATTGCACCAGCTTGCCACACTTGATCATATAGTTGATGTTCTTTTAATCCTTCGATATAAATATTGTCTGCTTCTTGAAGCAATCTCACTTTCTCTTCAGTGATTTCGCCCAAGATTCTGATGGCTAAACCAGGACCAGGGAATGGATGTCTGTATAATAAACCATGAGGTATTCCTAATTCTAATCCAACTTTCCTCACTTCATCCTTGAATAAAAATCTTAATGGTTCTACCAGCGAAAGTTTCATGGTATCTGGAAGTCCGCCTACATTATGATGCGACTTGATGGTAACAGAAGGGCCATGAACTGATACACTTTCAATCACATCAGGATAAATCGTTCCTTGTCCAAGAAATGAAATGTCAGAAAGTTGATGAGCTTCGTGGTCAAACACGTCAATAAAAGTTTTACCAATGGCTTTCCTTTTATCTTCTGGATTGGTAAGTCCTGCTAGAGCGGAATAAAAGAGTTGTTTTGCATCAACACCTTTTACGTTGAGGTCTAGTTGATCATATGTTTTTAAAACGGATTCAAATTCATCTTTTCGAAGTACTCCGTTATCAACAAAAATTCCAAACAGGTTTTTACCAATAGCTTTATGAATCAATGTTGCAGCAACGGTAGAATCAACTCCGCCACTCAACGCCATTACAACTTTTTTATCTCCAATTTGCTGTTTGAGTGATGCAACTGTGTCGGAAATAAAATGTGCTGGTGTCCAGTCGCCCTTACAACCGCAGATTTTATAAAGAAAATTTTGGATGATTTGTTTGCCGTAAGAAGAGTGGTATACTTCAGGATGGAATTGGAGCCCGAATATTTCAAGGCAACCTGCCTCTTTCATTTCAAAAGCAGCTACGGGGATAGACTCTGTTGTTGCACAAACTTTTGCTTGCGGAGGAAGTGCTAAAATTGAATCACCGTGACTCATCCAAACTTGTGAGTTGGCTGGAATGCCTTCCAGCAATGGATTGGATGCTTCAATGTTCAATTGTGCTCTACCATATTCTCTTTTTTCACTTCTTTCTACTCGTCCACCGAATTGTTTAGATGTAAGTTGTGCTCCGTAACAAATACCTAGTACATTTCTCTTTTCAGCAATTTTTTTAATATTTACTTCTGGGGCTTTGTCGTCATTCACAGAGAAGGGGGAACCGGATAAAATGATTCCTTTGAGGTCTTCGGTGTATTCAATTTCTTTGTGATAGGGTACAATTTCACAGTAAACATTCGCTTCTCTGATGGCTCTTGCAATCAATTGAGTGTACTGAGAGCCAAAATCAAGTATGAGAATTTTTTCGGTCATATGCGAAGGTAAAGATTTAGAAGGGTATGCTATAAACGAAAAAAGAACATCTTGTGGATGTCCTTTTTCATTATTCGTTGAATCGGTCGATTAAGCTTTTTTAGCTTTTGCTACAGATTTGGTGAGCGAGCTCTTAAGATTTGCTGCCTTGTTTTTGTGGATAACACCCGTTTTTGCGAGTTTATCGATTTTGCTGAGTACTTCAGGAAGATTCTTAGCTGCTTCAGAAGCATCAGTCAATGCACGCAAATCACGTATTGCATTACGGGTAGTTTTACCTTGGTAACGGTTTCTCTCCCTGCGTTTTTCAACTTGACGTACGTCTTTTTGGGTTGCCTTATGGTTTGCCATGCTATCTGTTAATTTTATGGGTTGCAAAGGTAAGTGACTTCCTGTAAACAACCAAAAAAGGCGCCTTTTTATCAGAATTTCAAGCAGTTACGTATGATTTTAGGCTTATTTTTTTGCCTTAAATCAACGATATTTGCAAACCGATTTGTCAAACCCATATACCCCCAAAATGAAGGACTTCTCGTACATAACTTCATCGCATCCATCGTACATTGAAAATTTGTACCAGGAATTTTCTCGTTCACCTGAGAGTATAGACCCAGATCTTAGAAAATTTTTTGAGGGATTCGATTTCGCAGTAAGTCAATTTCAAGGGAATATCGTTGCATCTGGATCTGCCCCTGCAGATTTGGATTGGAAAAAGGAATTGGGAGTTTACAGATTGATTTTGGGCTATCGTAACAAAGGGCATCTCATCGCGAATACCAATCCAATTCGTAAAAGAAAAGACAGGGGAGCCAACTTGGATTTATCTTTCTTCGGATTATCTGATGCAGATTTGAACGCAAACTTTTATGCGGGAAATTTAATCGGTTTGGGCACAGTTTCCTTAAAAGAAATCCTATCTCATCTAACTCGTTGCTATGCATCACATGTTGGAATTGAGTTCAAATATATCAGTAACCAAGAAAAAATAAATTTTCTTACGCAAGAAATGGAGGTGCATTTTCCCAATGCCATTCCATTCGAAAAAAAGAAAAGAATCCTTGAGAAATTAAACCAGGGAGTCATTTTTGAAAAATTCCTACACACCAAATATATCGGTCAAAAAAGATTTTCACTGGAGGGTGGTGAAACAACCATTGCTGCGTTAGATGCTATGATCAATACTGCAGGTGAATTGGGTGTAAAAGAAGTGGTGATGGGGATGGCCCATCGAGGAAGATTAAATGTGTTGGCCAATATCATGGGTAAGACCTACGAACATATTTTCAGTGAGTTTGAAGGTAAATCAACTCCTGATCAAACCATGGGAAGTGGTGATGTAAAATACCACCTTGGTTATGGCAGTGAAGTGAAAACACCTACTGGTCAAACTGTATCTCTAAAACTCATGCCCAATCCATCCCACCTGGAGGCTGTTGATCCTGTTGTATTAGGATTCTCCAGAGCCAAAGCAGATGTGATGTATGAAAGTAAATATGATGCAATCCTTCCTGTATTGATTCATGGTGACGCATCGATCGCAGGACAAGGAGTTGTGTATGAAATCTTGCAGATGTCTGGTTTAGATGGGTATCTAACTGGAGGAACCATACATCTTGTAATTAATAATCAAATTGGATTTACAACAGATTTTGAAGATGCGAGAACTGCAGACTATTGTACTTCACTCGCTGCAATGGTTCATGCACCTGTGATGCATGTTAATGGCGATGATCCGGAAGCAGTTGTGAAGTGTATGGAGATTGCAACCAGATACAGACAAACATTCAACAGTGATGTGTTCATTGATTTGGTTTGTTACAGACGTCATGGTCATAATGAAGGAGATGATCCTAAGTTTACACAACCTCGCTTGTATTCCATCATTGAAAAACATTTGAATCCTCGCGAAAACTATATTTCAATTCTTCAAAAAGACGATACTCCTGAGATCAAATCCCTTGCCGCTGAAATGGAAAAGAAGTTTTGGTCTGATCTACAAGAGCGATTGGATGAAGTAAAGCAGCACCCTTTGCCATATCATTACCAGCCTCCTGAATTGGTGTGGAAGAGCCTGCAAAAAGCTACTGCAAAAGATTTTGAAAAATCTCCCAAGACCTCGATTGATGAGAAGCAATTCAAAAAACTGTTCAATCATATCATGACGGTTCCTGCCGGGTTCAAGCCTTTGAAGAAGATTGATAAGTTGCTTCAAGACAAAGTCAATTTGTTGCAAAAAGAAAACAAGGTTGATTGGGCAACCGGTGAATTGCTTGCTTATGCGAGTTTATTGGCAGATGGAAAGGACGTTCGCATGAGCGGACAAGACGTTCGTCGCGGTACTTTCAGTCATCGTCATGCTGTCATCATGGATGAAGCAACGGATCAATCTTATAACAGACTAAGTGGCATTCCTGGTGCAAACAACACATTTAAAATTTACAACTC
>CAYFLQ010000172.1:0-4082 GCA_964344065.1 uncultured Sphingobacterium sp.
GTAAACCCACTACATCAATTCTTCTAAAATAAATTTTAAAAGTAATCCACATCAAGACCCAAGCAAACCGGTAAAGCATCCTACAAGTTACCAAAAGCAAACCATTCATCCCGGTAATAGATCGCCTAAAATAAGATCTCATGTATACAATCAAAAAAACCGAATTTCGCGGCACTCAAATGTTAGTATTGAAGAAACTATTTCTACTGATCATCGGATTCGCCATGCAACAAATGTTGATTGCGCAAGACCCCTCAAAATTTCAGGAACAATTTCAGGTGCATATCAGCAAAGCAAGTTCTGCAATCAACATTGATGGAAACCTAGATGAAGCGGCATGGGAGAAAGCAGGAGAAGCAACTGATTTTAATTTGAAAAGACCGATAGACATTGGAAAACCTCGCAAACAAACCATTGTCAAAATCACATACGATGAACGTTTCATTTATTTTGGAATCAAAGCGCTTGACACCAACTACTATGTGATTCAAACGCTCAAAAGAGACAATGGCTTTTTGGAAAGTGATGCAGTGAGTATTGCACTCGATCCAGTTAATCAAAGAACCAACGGTTTCATATTTAGCGTGAACCCGTATAATGTTCAGACAGAAGATCAGGTAACTGCGAATTCAGGATTCGAAGAAATGAATTTCAGTTGGGACAATAAATGGTTTTCAGCAACCAGCAGACATGATACGTATTGGATAGCTGAGATTGCAATTCCGTATAGCACATTAAGATTCAAAGAGGGCAAAAAGATTTGGGGCATAAATTTATCTAGATCAGACTTAAAGAATAATCAATTTTCGACTTGGACAGACATGCCCATCAATTTTCCTTTCTATGATTTTGGATACAGTGGTGCAATGATTTGGGATCAGTCTCCTACCAATGCACACACCCCTGTTTCTTTCATCCCATACACAACTGGCTCCATTGGTTCTAATAAAGAAGATCCAACTGCAGTTCACAATAAACTCAATGCTGGATTTGATGCAAAAGTTGGATTGACTTCTTCCCTTAATTTAGACGTTACAGTCAATCCAGACTTTTCTCAAGTAGACGTTGACAAACAGGTTACCAATCTGACAAGGTTCAATATTTTCTTTCCAGAACGAAGAACTTTCTTTTTAGAAAATGCTGACTTGTTTTCAAATTATGGGATTCCTGGAATTCGTCCATTTTATTCCCGTACCATTGGATTGGACAACAATGGAAATAAAATTCCTATCCTGGCAGGTGCAAGGATCAGTGGAAACATTACCAAAAAAACCAGAATTGGTTTGATGAATATGCAAACACAAGCTAAAGGAGCAACTGCCGGCCAGAGTTATACTGCTATTTCCATCAATCAACAAGTGCAAAAAAGGTCTGTTTTAAAAGCATATTATTTTGATAGAACTGCCAGGATCGACAGCAATCATAAAAATTTTTCATCCTTAGATAAATATGGAAGAAATGCGGGCATAGATTACAATTACTCAGATATGTCTGGCAAATGGAATGGATGGTCTAGTTATCATGCCAGTTTCAAAGATCAAAGCAACAGTCCAGAATTTTATAAAGCTGTTGGCGGAGGCTACATTGATAGAAAGTTTACAACGATAGTAGATTTTAGCAACATAACTGACAATTATTATGCTGACATGGGATTTATCAATAGAATTGACAACTACGATGCATTGCTTGATACAGTTTTCAGGAAAGGATATAAGCAAATGTTTGGAGAATTAAAATATGTGGTATTTCTTAAAAAAGGACCTTTTAATCAAGTATCCTTTACATTGGATAATATTGCGATTTACAACAGAAACAATACCATCAATGAATTAACGAATGATTTGACGGTGATGTTCAATGCTAAAAACACTTCCACTTTAGCATTGAAAGTAAATAACATAGAAAATCACTTGTTATACAATACAAGTTTTACAGATAAAACTCCCATTCCACCTGGCGTTTATAAGAATATTGCAGGCGGATTTTTGTATTCCTCAGATGTTAGAAAGAAAATCTTCTACTCTACTGGATTTGGATATGGTGAATTCTTTAATGGAACAGTGTTGCGAGCTGAATTTGGTATTAATTATCGTGCACAGCCTTTTGGGAATTTTGGATTCAATATTCAAGAAAGCAAACTTCAGTTTCCAGCACAATATGGAAAAAGTACTTTGTTTTTAATTGCCCCAAAAATTGAAGTCAATTTTAGCAATAATTTATTTTGGACCACTTTTTTACAATATAACAATCAGAGAAACAATTTCAACATCAACTCCAGAATTCAATGGAGGTATAAGCCGATGAGCGATATCTTTTTGGTATACACAGACAATTACTACACTGACCCGTTCTTGAAAAATAAAAACAGGGCTATTGTATTCAAAATGAATTACTGGCTGAACCTATAATGGGTGATTGAGTTATTTATGAGAACTTTATTATCTTCATAAATAACTAAATCAACGATATGTCAAGCAACAGAAGATCCTTCATTAAAAACATCGCTCTTGGTACTGGCGCACTGGCTACTTCAGTCAATGTTCAAGCAGCACAAATTGCAGATCCAAAAGGACCCAAAACTTTCAATATGTGCGGGTTTGCAGCACCTAAATTGTCAACAGTTAGAGTTGCCATTATTGGACTTGGACAAAGAGGTCCAGATGCTGTTGATCGATTGAGCTATATAGAAGGAGTCGAAGTAAAAGCCTTATGTGATAAATATGCAGACAGGGTTGAAAAAGCACAAAATATATTAACCAAAAAAGGACTTCCAAAAGCAAAAGCATATTCCGGAGAGGAAGGATGGAAGGCCGTTTGTGAATCAAATGATATTGATTTGGTATATGTAACAACGCCTTGGCACTTGCATACTCCTATTTCAGTTTATGCTATGAATCATGGCAAACATGCTGCTTCAGAAGTGCCAGCAGCAAAGACCATTGATGAATGCTGGGAGCTTGTTGAAACTTCAGAGAAAACACACAAGCATATGATGATGCTTGAAAATTGTTGTTATGATTTCTTCGAATTATTGACGCTTAATATGGCAAGAAACGGGGTATTTGGGGAGCTGGTTCATGCAGAAGGCGCCTACATTCATGATCTTACAAAAGACTATTTGTTTGATAAAGACGGATATGCAGACATGTGGAGACTGAAAGAGAACATGACGAGAAACGGTGATCTTTATCCAACACATGGATTAGGTCCTATTGCACAATGCATGAACATCAACCGGGGTGATAAATTTGATTACCTGGTGAGTATGAGCACCAATGATTTTACCATGGGTAAGATGGCAAATGAGCTTGCAGCCAAAGACGATTTCTTTAAACCTTACGCCAATAAAAATTACAGAGGCAACATGAATACTTCTGTGATTAAAACCAATCATGGTAAAACATTGATGGTTCAGCATGACGTTTCAACCATCAGACCCTATTCAAGAATTCATTTGGTGAGTGGCACAAAGGGTGCAGCACAAAAATGGCCTGGTCCTGAGCGCATAGCATTGGGGCATGGTTGGATGAAGCCAGATGAATTAAAAGCCGCACAGGAGAAATATACCCTTCCAATCGTAAAACATATCGGAGAAATTGCCAAAAATGTAGGAGGACATGGAGGAATGGATTTCATCATGGACTGGAGATTGATTGATTGTTTAAGAAATGGATTGCCATTGGATCAAGATGTGTATGATGCTGCAGCTTGGAGTGCAGTTGGTCCATTGAGTGAAGCTTCATTGAAAAAAAGATCTTCATCTGTGGATGTTCCAGACTTTACCAGAGGTGCATGGAAATCCAACAAGCCACATGATATCACATTAGATGGAGGGGCAACAACAGGTGTTAGATCTGTTGTGAAGTAGAAAACCAAGCCAATTAAAATTGTAGCAATAAAAAGGGAGTTCAAATATGAACTCCCTTTTATGTTTTAAGGATTCTTTATAATTATTTCACTACAACTACAGGCAGTCCTTTCTCAGTAATCATTTTATTGAAAGAACTCAATCCAGAGGACAGTACTACTTTTAATTTTGTGATTTGCTCATCTACCTGTGCAGAGAGATCTGCATATACTTC
>CAYFLQ010000173.1:0-3294 GCA_964344065.1 uncultured Sphingobacterium sp.
TGACCAAATCAGTTTCATTGTTGATGAACCCATTTATAACAGGTGACGATAGCCCATACTCTGAATAATTTTGTGCTTCTTTATATTGTTCATAGTAGCCACGCCCAGTTGTGGTAAACACGGAGCTATTGAAATTCCATCTTGAGTTGATTTTTTTATTATAAAACAATTGATAGTGCGTTTGCCAGTAATTATCAGTTTCATTGTCATATGGATCGCCTACTGATCTTTGTCCAGCCTCATTATATCTTGGATTGATTGCCAATTGCTCTTCTGAGACACCATACCATGCTTGGTATGTTTTTTCTTTTCCTGAAATAATATTAAATCTTAGAGAAGAATTTTCTTTGGTGCTCGCTGCTGATATATAAAATGCTTTTAGGTTGCTGCTGGCTCTTTCTATAAAACCTTTACTGGTTATTGAAGATAGCCTTACGTCGACACTGTATCTATTGTTGATGAGTCCCGTGCCAGCTTTGAATGTATTTTTGAAAGTTTGAAATGAGCCAACTGAAGTATTGATTTCGCTATATGATTTTTGTTGTACTTCATTGGTGAGTATGTTTACACTTGCTCCAAATGCTCCAGTACCATTGGTGCTGGTACCAACTCCGCGCTGAATTTGTATGTTGTTGGTTGAAGAAAGCAAGTCAGGCATGTTTACAAGAAACACTCCTTGAGATTCAGCATCGTTGTACGCAATTCCATTGATGGTAAAGTTGATTCTGCTTGCATCAGTTCCTCTTATTCTGATACCAGTATAACCAACGCCATTTCCTGCATCAGAATTGATCACAGCACCTGGAACTTGGTTCATGATAAATGGTATATCCTGTCCAACATTGTTTTTTGCAATGGTGTTTTTATACAGCATGGTTTGTGTAAACGGGTAGTTTTGTCCTGCTCTTACTCCTTGTATTTCAATGCTAGGCATAAGCTTTGCTTTAAGCTGGCTAGAATCCGAAGCTTCTTGCTTTGTAGCTTGAAATAAGTCTGTGTTTTTTTGTCCAACTGAAATAGCAGTTACCAATGAAAGGCAGATGGCATAAAGTAGTTTGTTCATTTCCGACTGTTTAAGATTGTACAGTCAGGTATGCCAGTGGAGAAGGAGTTAATAGTTGGGAGTCTGTCCTTCCCTGCGCAGGCATTATCCTGATCAGGTTCAACGGGTTTTTCTCAGCCTAATATCTATTAAGCACCCCGGAACAGTACAAAGTTATGCTTTCTAGTATGTTCAAAAAAATATCTTATGGTAAATGGATATTTTTGTAACAATTTGGCATCAAATTCGTACTAAGTTTAAACAAGTGAAATGAAAAAATTGGTGTTTTTAATAACCTTACTATTTGGATTGTACACGCAGGCCCAGGAGAAAGTAATCATCAATGACCCACTGGCAGTGGTGCGCGATATGGGCAGTTTTGATGGGATTGAGATCAGTGGACCATTCAAGGTATATTATTCTGTTGGGAGTTCTTACAGTGTTGCTATAAGTGCGAACACAGCGTCTGCAAGAGATCGAATTCGCGTTGAAAACTCCGGAGGAATATTGTCAATCGATTTAGAAAATACTTATAAAAGTTGGTTTAATTCAGATACTCGTTTTAAGATTTATATTTCATCACCTACCATAAAGAGCATCCATGCATCTGGCGCAGTTGATTTTTTTGTTACCGATCTATTAAAATCAGACCAACTAAAAATTCAATTTTCAGGTGCCTGTGATTTTTTAGGAAAACTGGACTGTAAAAGACTCGATCTTCATTTTTCAGGTGCTTCCGATATTGAGTTAACTGGAAAAGTATATGAATTGGAATCAACCATGTCTGGAGCATGTAAATTAAACGCATCCACATTGAAAGTTGAAAATGCACATGTGAAAGTTTCTGGTGCCTCAAAATCTACTGTAAATGTTCACAACAATTTAAATGGTTCTGCCTCAGGGGCCAGTCACATATACTACTACGGTCATCCTGAGCACGTAGAGCTAAGTTCGTCAGGCGCCAGCAAAATAAAACGAGTAGATTAATTGGATTAAATAAAAAGGCAACCAATTGGTTGCCTTTTTTGTTGCGAAGGCTGGGATCGAACCAGCGACCTTCGGGTTATGAGCCCGACGAGCTACCGCTGCTCTACTTCGCGATGTGGATCGCAAAGTTACTGTAAAATAAGCAATGTTCAAAACAAATTTTACTATGCTACCTTTGCCAAATACTGATGAAAGCTGGATTTGTAAATATCATTGGAAAACCTAATGCAGGCAAGAGCACCTTGCTCAATGCGTTATTGGGAGAAAAACTGTCGATCGTTTCCTCCAAAGTACAAACTACCAGACATAGAATACGTGCATTTTTAAATGGGGAAAATTATCAAATCATATTTTCAGATACTCCAGGTGTCATAGAACCCAAATACAAACTGCATGAAAAAATGATGCATGCAGTAAATGCAAGCCTTGAAGATGCCGACCTCTGTCTTTTTATGATGGATGCTAGAGACGATGTGCAAGAAATAGAATCAATGTTGATCCAGTTGAAGATTAAAGTTCCTGTGATTGTTGTTCTAAATAAAATGGATTTGACAGATGCAACAAAAATAGCAGATAAAAAATCTCTCATTGCATTGTTGCCTGGTGTTAAACAGGTGATTGCCATTTCTGCGCAAAAGAAAATCAATATTGACCAATTATTGGGCTCTATTATACAGCTGCTTCCAGAAGGAGAGGCATACTATGACGCAGACGAATTAACTGATTTGCCAACTAAATTTTTTGCTGCAGAAATCATTCGTGAAAAAATATTTGAACTGTATGATGAAGAGATACCTTACCAGGCGACTGTAATGGTTTCAAAATTTGAGGAAAAAAATACATTGATTAAAATAGTAGCAGAAATAGTTGTGCAAAGAGAATCTCAGAAAGCCATCATTCTCGGATCAGGTGGCAGTAAGATTAAGGAGTTGGGCACAAGATCTCGGTTGGACTTAGAAAAGTTTTTAGATTCAAAAGTATTTCTTGAGCTTTTTGTCAAAGTCAGAAATAACTGGCGAAACAATGAATTGTACTTAAAAGAGTATGGATATGTATAGAATACAAAAAAAGGAAACTGTATTGTCTATAAGAAAGTACGTTTGCATGCTGTCTTTTGCATGTTGCGTGCTCTCTAAAGCTTCAGCACAACTAGAGAGAAACAATGTTTTCATGGGTGGCGCAAATTTAGCTGCCATGGGACTTTCCGGACTGAAAACCAGCGCAATTGGGAATGAGATTAGTATGGAAGGCGTTGGTGGTTTCGG
>CAYFLQ010000173.1:3442-4079 GCA_964344065.1 uncultured Sphingobacterium sp.
CAAGTATTTTCAAATTGTATAACAGGAATTTCAATGAATGGAATCAATGTTGACAAATATGTTCAAGTGTTGGCTGAAGGAGAGGCTTCTTTCTATAAATATATATACAAGCATGTCATATCTAAAGAAAATTCTTTGAAAGCTGAACCAGATTATTATTTCGCAACTTCTGTAAATTATTTTCTTCATGTGAATGGGAAAATAACGTATTTGAAAAAACTCAGTGAGTCTGCTGTTAAAGAGTTATTGCCAGAAATGAACAACATATCAAATCTTCAAAAAGAGTATAATTTCAAGAACGAATCTGGAATTCTGGCATATGTGAATGATTGGAATATGAATAAAACAATAAAAAAATAATTTTACATAATGAGTGGTTTTACGTTAGCTATTGTGGGGAGACCCAACGTGGGAAAGAGTACTTTTTTCAATCGTTTGCTCGAACAGCGAAAAGCCATTGTGGAAGATACCCCTGGGGTAACACGTGATAGACAGTATGGAATTTCTGAATGGAATGGAAAGACTTTTAATGTGATCGATACAGGTGGATTTGTTCAAGATGGTGTAGATGTGTTTGAAAAGGAAATTCGACAACAAGTAATGATTGCAGTTGAAGAAGCCAATGCAATTGTTTTTA
>CAYFLQ010000174.1:0-4072 GCA_964344065.1 uncultured Sphingobacterium sp.
GTGACCAAACATGGCATCCCAAATTTGGAAGAAGAAAACCTTTCTTTTTTATAGGAGCGTTGCTCTGCAGTTTGTGTTTATTTGTATATCCTTTCAGCAGTTCATTATGGATGGCTGCTGGATTGTTGTGGATACTGGATGCTGCAAACAATACGGCTATGGAACCCTATCGGGCATTTATTGCAGATAAACTTCCAAGCGACCAGTATGGAACAGGATTTCTATCTCAAAGTTTTTTTACTGGGTTAGGTATTACACTTGCAAATATTTCACTGTTCATCTTTCAGAAATATATAACCGGTACAGCTGGATCATTGCCCATTTGGGTATACGCTTCTTTTTTCCTAGGAACCATTTGTTCTATTGGATCTGTATCATGGAGCATATTTACCACTCCTGAAATTCCTCCTACAGCAGATGAATTAACAACGCTTCGCGCAAAGTCAACAGGTATGCCTCATCCAGTCATACAATTTTTCCTATCCATTATCACAACCATTATCGCATATACGTTGGTCATCCTTCTGTTGATACCATCCATGTTTTCAAAAGGGTTGCTCAAAAATATTTTAAAAAGAACAGAAGAACATTCCTGGTTAAGAATTGTGTTTGCGCAAAATATTGAAATCATTGATGCAATCATTCAAATGCCATCTGTAATGTGGAAACTTGCATTGGTTTATTTATTTCAGTGGTATGCTTTGTTTTGTTACTGGCAAAATGCTGCAAAGAGCATTGCACACTCCGTATGGAAAACATCTCCAACCGAAAACAAAACATTGTTTGAAGAAGCAGTTGGTTGGACAGGATTGGTGAATGGATGGTATAATATAGTAACCTTTCTCTCTGCATTCGCATTGGTGGGGATGGCAAAAAAATATGGTCCCAAAAAAGTTCATTTTATCTGCCTGTTGATGGCCGGGGCAGGACTACTCATCTTCCCACATATTGAAAATAAATTTATGCTTTTCATCCCAATGATTGGTTTTGGGATTGCTTGGGCAAGCATGATGGGTGTTCCGTATTTACTTGTTGTAAATCAAATTCCAAAAGAAAGATATGGAGTATACATGGGCATCATCAATATGATGATCGTAGTTCCGATGATTTTTCAAACACTGTCTTTTGGATATATCTCTAAGCACTTATTAAAGAATGACGCAGGAACCGCCATTGGTTTTGCAGGAATCCTATTGATCATTGCAGCAATCGCAACATTGAGAATAAAAGACAATAAACAAATATCAGATACTGTTCACTTATCCGCAGCACACTAACTTATGAATAAAATACTTTGCATCGGGGAAGCATTGATCGATATGATTTGTACAGACAAGGGCAGCACCTTGTCTGATGGAGAACATTTTCTAAAAAAGGCTGGAGGAGCACCCACCAATGTGGCAGCTGCCATTGCATCGTTAGGGGGTAAAGTAGATATTGTAACAAAACTGGGAAAAGATCCCTTTGGAAAACATATTATTGATGTATTGCAGTCATTTGGAATCACTACAGATGGAATAACAATTGATGCACTTCATTTCACAACATTCGCATTTGTTTCCTTAATGGAGAATGGAGAAAGAGACTTCTATTTTAACAGAGGAGCGGATGGAATGCTTACAAAAGAAGATATTGCTCATATTGATATGTCGGCTTATTCCATTTCCCACTTTGGCTCTGCAACTGCCTTTCTTCCTGGCCCGTTGCAAACTACATATGAATTCATGTTGCAACAAGCAAAACAACATGATCAGTTTGTAAGTTTTGACCCCAACTACCGGGAACTGTTATTTGGAGATAAGAAAGATGAATTTGTAAAAAGATCCTCAGCATTCATACAACAAAGTAATTTTTTTAAAGTAAGTGATGAAGAAGCATTTCTGATAACTGGACAATCGAATTTGCAAGATGCAGCTGCCTACTTTGCAAGACTGAGCAATGCTGTTTTTGCAGTTACGCTTGGCAAAGAGGGTACACTACTTGGAATAAATGGACAAACAACAATTATTCCAAGTATTCCCATACAACCAGTCGATACAACTGGAGCTGGCGATGCCTTTGTGGGTGCAGTGTTGTATCAACTCAGCAAATATTCAGTTCAAGAAATCAATAGGCTTGATACTCAAACATGGATTAAGATATTCTCTCACGCAAACAGAGCAGGTGCTAGAACATGCGAATACATGGGTGCCATGGAGGCATTCAAACATTTGAACAACGATATATTCAATTCCTAAATATAGCCTCGATGACTTTTAACAAGGATTTACACGAATACGTGAACAAGATTGTTGCAAAGAAAAAAATCGACATGATGGGTAAGGACAATGATTTCTACACCCGATTGATGTCGAACATTGATACCATTGATCATCTCTACAGAGAAATATATGGTCACAACAGCACAGCTGATGAACAATATGAAGCATTGATCAATACCATGATTGATGCGCATCTGTGCAGATCAAAAGATCTTAGAGAAAACGATATTGCTAAGATTGATAAAGGAATTTGGTTTTTAAGCAATGAAATTGTTGGGATGAGTTTATATGTTGATCGATTTTGCGAAAACTTAAAAAACCTCTCTCAAAAACTTGCATACTTCGAAAACCTAGGTGTAAATTTTCTACACCTGATGCCATTATTTGAAAGTCCGGAAGGCGAAAGTGATGGAGGTTACGCGGTTTCTAATTTTAGAAAAATTGACGAACGATTTGGAGACTTACATGATCTCTTGAACCTGAGAAAAGAGATGCAGAAAAAAGGCATGTATCTCATGATTGATATTGTACTCAATCACACCTCCCATCATCATGAATGGGCCAACAAAGCAAAAGAGGGTGATAAAAAATATCAAGATTATTATTACATGTATGATGACAGATGGCTCCCTAATCAATATGATGAAAAAATGCCCGATATCTTTCCTGAGTCATCGCCAGGCAACTTCACATATAATGAAGAATGCAAGAAATGGGTTATGACAGTTTTTCACTCATACCAGTGGGACCTTAATTTCCGGAATCCTTCAGTCTTTCGTGAAATGTTGGATAACATTCTTTTCTATGCAAATATGGGAGTTGATATTTTAAGAATTGATGCGCCCGCTTTCATATGGAAAGAAACAGGCACAACTTGTCAAAATCTGCCTCAAGCACATACCCTGCTGAGATTAATAAAACAATGTGTAATGGTAACTGCTCCAGGTATGGCATTGTTGGGTGAAGCCATTGTTGCACCAAAAGATATCATGAAATATTTTGGTACTGGTGCATTTACTGCTAAAGAATGTGATGTTGCCTATAACGCGACGCATATGGCACTTCAATGGGACATGCTCGCCTCAGGTGACACCAGGGTCATGTTGGCGGCTCAACATGAAATTCTTCAAAAACCCTACGGTACCACATGGATCAATTATACAAGATGTCACGATGATATAGGCTTGGGCTATGACGATTATATGATTGAACATGCTGGAAGAAATCCATACGAGCACAGAAAATATCTTAAAGATTATTACGCTGGATCCCTCTGGAATAGCCCATCAAGAGGTGCTCTTTTTTCATCAAATCCCAAAACTGGTGATGCCAGAATAAGTGGCTCACTCGCTTCTTTGTGTGGTTTAGAAAAAGCAATAGACGAAGGCAATGAATACCAGATAGAACTCTCTATCAGAAAAATATTATTGATGCAGGCACATTCATTTTTTCTGGGTGGCATCCCAATCATTTTTTATGGAGATGAACTTGGATATACGAATGATTACAGCTACTTGAATGACCCTGGGAAAAGCTATGACAACAGATGGATGCACAGACCCATCATCGATTGGGAGAAAAATAAAAAAATTGATCAGACTGGTACTACTGAGCATATTATTTTTCAGGCGACAAAAAAATTAATCAATCTTAGAAAAAAATTATTTCACGTAGGTGATCATAAAAATATCACCTGGCTATCCCCACACAATCATCATATAGCCGGTTATGTTAGAACATATGATGAAAAGAAGTTGTACGGCATTTTTAATTTCTGTGATCAAACTGTTTATCTCACCTGGTATGCATTC
>CAYFLQ010000175.1:0-4042 GCA_964344065.1 uncultured Sphingobacterium sp.
AAGGCATTGTTTGCTAATAATACTACGATCCCAGATGGATCAGAAAATTCACTTCAATATAAATGGTACTTTGGAGATCCGAAAGATACAGTTTCAAGTACCATAAAGAATCCAACTCATTATTACAAACAGTTGGGTCAATTCAATGTAAAATTGATTGCAGTGAGCAAGGATCAATGTAAAGATTCATTGCAGCAGAAATTGTTGGATGTATTTCCTCAGCCCAAAGCATATGTGCAGGGTGCTGATTCAGTTTGTATAGGTGCACCCATTCAATTTTTTGATAAGACAGACGGCATTGTAAAATCCATCAATGCATGGTATTGGAATTTCGGTGATAGTGTTTCAAGTAGTTTACAAAATCCTGTCCATTTGTTTAAAACGGCTGATACATTCAATCTTCGTTTTTTTGCCAGGACAGATGTAGGATGTTATTCAGATACTATTCTCAAATCGATTGTAGTGCATCCATATCCTAAAATATCAGCTGGTCCGGAGATATTTGCCTTGGATGATGCAGATACAAAAATAAATGCAACAGCCACTGGTAAATTTTTAAGGTATCACTGGACACCCGTCATGTATTTGAGTGCTGCAGATTCACTGCAACCTTTTATTAAAAGTCCACAGACAGATATTTTATATCAATTGAGTGTAACAGGCAGTGGCAATTGTACCAGTACTGATCAGGTGAAAATGCATGTGCTACGCAAGCCCATCATTCCAAATACATTTACGCCCAATGGTGATGGCATCAATGAGACATGGAAGATTACGAATCTGGAAGTGTATCCAGATTGCATGATTGAAGTGTATTCAACGAGTGGTAAACTGGTATACAAAAGTGAAGGGTACAAGCATGAATGGGATGGAAAAAAAGATGGAAATGCACTTCCTACAGGTACATATTATTATGTCGTTTATCCTAAATCCGGCAGGAAGCAGATTGCAGGGTATGTTACGTTGATAAGATAGAAATAAAAAAGCCACAATTAAGTGGCCTGGGTGGGAGTTGACGGGATCGAACCGCCGACCCTCTGCTTGTAAGGCAGATGCTCTAAACCAGCTGAGCTAAACTCCCTTTGGGGGTGCAAATATAAGTTTTTTCGGATTATTTCCAAGCCATAAAAACAGTTTTGTAAATTGTTTTCAAATCCCAACCATGGACCAATCCCTCAGCCGTAAAGACTTTATAATGTACTCAGCAGGAGTCAGCGCGGCGTTGCTGCTTAATACCCTCCATCTGCATGCAGACGAACAGCAGCTTGGTAAGATTCGAGTTGCCATCATCGGTTGCGGTAGCGTTAGCAACCGGTACATTCCACATTTACAAACTTCTTCCAAAGTGGAAATTGTAGCATTGTGCGATATCAAATACCAACGAGCCCTGGATCAAAAAAAACAATACAATCTTACTGCTGCTACATATAAACATATTGATGAAATGCTTGCAGGTGTTCCATTTGATATGATGGTTACCATCACCGATATGCAGGCACATGGGGAACTCAATAAAAAAGCACTTCAAGCTGGTAAACATGTTTGGAGTGAAAAACCCATGGCCAATACGTACGCCGAAGGAAAGGCATTGCTTGAATTGGCTGAATCTAAACACCTCAAGCTTTGGGGCGCACCTGCAGTTGTAAACTCACCTCAATTTGCATTCATGAATAAAATGATTCAAGAAGGAAAATTGGGAAGAGTGGCAAGTGCACATGGTCAATATGGACATACAGGTCCTACGTGGTCTGCATTCTTCTACGAAAAAGGGGGAGGAAGTATGCCGGATTTAGGTGTATATAATATAGCAACACTAACTGCCTTGTTAGGGCCTGCAAAATCAATCATGGCTATGACAAGTATTGTAAATCCTGCAAGAGAAATTGATGAAAGAGGAACTGTAAAAGTGGAAGCAGAAGACAATGCTCATCTGTTGCTCGATCATGGCAAGGGCATTATCAGTCATGTGATGTGTGGTTTTAATTATTTTGATCCACATGGACATGAAGCCAAGGGTCAACAATTGCATTCGATTCAAATTTTTGGCGATAAAGCAAATATGCGGTTGATTGGATATGATTGGGAAACCTATGGTGTATATGTTGATGATGCTTGGGATAAACCCGCTACACTGCATGAACCTGAAACAGGTGGATATCAATGGCAAGAAGGCGCAACAAAAGTTGCAGAATCTATCATCGATCATACCATTCCAAAAATCAATGTTCATCATGCTTTGCACGTATTGGAAATCATTGAATCTGCAAGAAAATCTTCGGCAGAAGGAAAGAAAATATATTTAACATCATCTTTCAAATGGCCGCTGTTTTGATTCCTTATTTGATTGATTACCTTTGCGCAAACAAGGGAACATTAGCTCAGTTGGTTTAGAGCATTACTTTGACAGAGTAGGGGTCACTGGTTCGAGTCCAGTATGTTCCACATCCATTATAACATGCCCTTGAACAATCCATTATATCAGGAAGAAATAGAAGTCGAAGTACTCGACAGTTCCCGCTATGCTCTGATTGTTTGGAATGATGATGTCAATACGTTCGATTGGGTCATCAAGACATTGATTGAAGTCTGCAAACATGAACCCGAACAGGCTGAACAATGCGCCATCCTTATACATTACAAGGGAAAGACCGATGTAAAGAGAGGCTCTTACGAAGAACTCAAAACCATGTGTGAAGCCATTGTGGAACGTGGCATCGGAGCTACTGTTGAAGAGATAAAATCCTAATCAAATTCGATTGTCATATCTGGGTCGGATTCAGCCGCTGAGATAACCAATGAGCGGATGAATTCATTGGAGGATGCTGGCTCAAGATTGCGCATTAATTTATCTTTCTTCCATTTCATGGCAATGGTCGGGACAAAACCCACAGCAAGAAAATCATCCCTCCCAATCATAACGCATGAATATTCCTTCTCATTTCTGCCTTCACCAAAATGGGCAATGATTGGATGCTCTTTGGATAATTGATGGATTGCGTTGAAAACTTTCTGGTTATAGGTGTTGACATCCTCGGCTGACTTGCATATTCCTTTACAAAAATCTTCTTCGATCCCAACACATTCAATTTTTTCATCCTGAAGAAAACACATTTTAGGACATAGTTCATGTGTTCTTGTTATTCTATTCAATATCCTCAATCCATCAATTTGCAATGGGAAAGTTGAGTGCGTGATGATGTTTTTTTTCTTTTTAACAACACCCAGTCGCATCACTCCATTTTGATCCATGTAGCTACAGATCCCAAACCTGTTTTCAAATTTTTTTTGAGATCGATTGAACAATGGCCAAATCTTTTTGATCTCAATGCTCTCCATCACACTCATCATGAGCTCATTTCCACATTCTTTGAAACTTATTTTGTGCACCATGCGAATAAGATCTTGTTTTCTCTTGCTCGTGGAGTTATTAGAGAAATGACTGATGACTCTTTTTTGCAATCGCTTTGCCTTGCCAACATAAATGACTTTCCCTTTTGCATCTTGAAAATAATAGATGCCAGGAGTGTTGGGTATTTTATCTAAATCATCGTTGTTGAGATGAATGGGCAGATATGCATCCTTGCTGCCTTTTTTCAACATCTGTTGAATATGTTTGTGCTTGTCGTTTTCCAACAACCGATGAAACAACAATGCGGTTGCATGTGCATCTCCCATGGCACGATGTCTTTGTTGGATGCTGATGTTCAACGAGCGACATAAATTACCAAGACTATAACTTGGCAGATGTTGAAATATCTTTCTACTCAATCGAACGGTACAAAGCTTTCTGCTTTGCAGCGTTAATCCATGTTGTGAAAGCTGATGTGCAATAAAAGAGTAATCGAAGTTTACATTGTGCGCAACAAAGGTTTTATGCTGTAACAATTCAAATACTTCTCTTGCAATCTGTCCAAACATGGGAGCATCTTTCACCATCTGGTCAGAAATGCCTGTGAGTTTTTCAATGAAAAGAGGAATAGGTTGCAGGGGATTTACGAGGCTGCTATAGGTATGTATGATCTCTTTGCCATCAGTAAAAACA
>CAYFLQ010000176.1:0-683 GCA_964344065.1 uncultured Sphingobacterium sp.
CCATGAAACTTTATAACTTCTTCATCAAATACAGACTGCAAATTGGAGTCATTTCTCTGCTGGGTGCTGCATTAGTAAACTATACTTCAGGGTTCTGGCCAGCATTTGCACTATACTTAATTGGGGTGCTGTGTATTTTCACCCATTTCTTCATCGGTCCACTCCGACTTATCCAAGAATATCTTGAGCAAGGAGATTTTGAAGGAGCTGAAAAAATCCTGAACGGTATTCAATTTCCCAACCTGCTCTATAAACCAGTTCGTTCAGTGTATTATACCCTCAAGGGAAATATTGCCATGACCAAACAAGATTTTGATGCAGCAGAAAAGCACATGAAAAAAAGCTTGGATCTTGGTTTGCCCATGAAAGAAGCTGAAGGTGCCAACAAGCTACAACTGGGAATGATGGCCATGCAAAAAGGAAACATGAAAGAAGGTGAGAGCCTTATCCGTGCTGCCATCCGTGCTGGTATCCCCGACAATGAAAGTTCCGCAATGGCTTACCTTCAAATGTGCCAGATCATGATGCAGAAACGTGAATTCCGCGCTGCAAAAGATTTCTTCAAAAAAGCAAAAGCTCAAAAACCTACTACTGCTCAAGTAGTAGATCAAATCAAGCAAATCGAAAAGTATATTTCAAGGATGCCGGGGTAAACAGTTCACAGTTGACAGTTAACCGTTAAC
>CAYFLQ010000176.1:693-4040 GCA_964344065.1 uncultured Sphingobacterium sp.
GGTAAACAGCCAGGGAGAAGAGAGAAGGGAGAAGCCTGCCCAGACCGAAGTGTCTGGAGACGGGGTGGTTAAAAAATCTCCTCCACCTTCTTTCTCCTAAATTCAAAAATCCCCTCCAACTGTTTCTTGATGAATAAATGAACAGCTATATCTCCTAAAAATCCTAATGGGGCTTGGTAGTGAACAATATCTGTCATCTCCACTCCGCCATCCACCACTTTAAAATGATGCTGGTGATGCCATAAGGCATATGGTCCAACCCGTTGCTCATCCACAAAAAACTTCTTGGGCTCTACATGGGTGATCTCTGTCATCCAAAACATGGGAATGCCTAAAATTGGTTTCACCTTATATGTAATCACCTGCCCTGCATACATCTCCCCACCAAATAACTCATTCGTGAATTTCAAATTCAAATAATCAGGTGTCATCACCGCAAGGTTCTTAGGATGGGAAAAAAAATCCCATGCTTCATCAAGGGAGATTGGGAGGAACTGGGTTTGTTGAAGGGAGTAGACCATATTGGGTTTTGAGTTTTGGGTTTTGAGTTATCGGTTGGCTGTTAACTGTTAACCGTTAACTCATTAACATTCTTAATGAAAAGATGTTGTAAATTGATTCACTAAAAAACTGTTAACCCCTAACACAAAACCCATAACCCAAAACCCGCATGTCCCCCTTCGAAGAAGCATATCAATCACTCAATCCCGCTCAACGCGAGGCAGTAGATAGTATTGAGGGACCAGTGATGGTGATCGCGGGACCCGGCACCGGCAAAACACAGATTCTTGCCATTCGAATAGGAAAAATTTTATTGGAGACAGATACACAGCCAGAAAATATATTGTGCATGACCTATACCGATTCAGGTGCATTGGCCATGCGCAAGCGTTTGCTAAAAATGATAGGCACGGATGCATACAAGGTAAACATCCATACCTATCATTCATTTTGCAATCAGGTTATTCAAGACAACCTTTCCTTTTTTGAAAAGAATACACTCGATCCAATTTCGGAATTAGAATCCATTGCACTGATGCGTGAGTTGATCGATCAGTTTCCACAAGGACATCCACTGAAGCGATACAGGAGCGATGTTTATTTTGAAACAAAAAATCTTCGTCAACTGTTCAGTACCATGAAAAGAGAAGGATGGGGAGCAGATCAAATTTTGACATCCATCCAAGCATATTTAAATGATATACCTACGAGAGATGAATATATCTACAAGAAAAAATATAAGCAATTCAATGCAGGGGATCAGAAAGTAGAAAAACTGAACGAGGAAAAAGAAAGAATGAGCAAGCTCGAAGCAGCGGTTAAAGAATTTGATCACTATCAACAACTCATGCACCATCACAAGCGATATGATTTTGATGATATGATCAATTGGGTGATTCGTGCATTCAAAGAAAACAAAAACCTACTCGCCCAATACCAGGAACAATTCCAATATGTTTTGGTAGATGAATACCAAGATACAAGTGGTACACAAAATCAATTGGTTGAAATGCTGATCAGCTACTGGGATGAACCAAATATTTTTGTGGTGGGTGACGATGATCAATCCATCTTTCGTTTTCAAGGTGCGAATGTGCAAAACATGCTTGCATTTTCTGAAAAGTACCCTCACATCAAAACAATATTATTGCTCGTTAACTATCGATCTACGCAACCCATATTAGATACTGCAAAAGGTTTGATTGACAGAAACCAAGAACGCCTCATTCATCACATCAAAGGGTTAGATAAAAATTTAAAAGCTGGAAATACTGCTCATGCACATCATCTGCAAAAACCAATTATTCAGTCCTATCGCAGCCCAAGAGAAGAAATGATCGGAATCACGGCATCCATTGAAACACTGATCAAATCTGGGGTTGAACCTAAAAACATTGCAGTTATATACAAAGAAAATAATTACGGAGAGGAATTGACAGAGTTTCTAAAAAATAAAAATATTCTCTATTTCAGCAAGAGAAACATCAACCTGCTTTCCATTACACTCATTAAAAAAATTATACTTGTATTTGAATATCTGGAAGCTGAAATGGACATGCCATTCAGTGGTGATGAACGCTTGTTTGAAATACTTCATTTCGATTGGTTCAACATCCAACCGTTGGAAATAGCAAAGCTCAGCATTGAAAATACAGAACGTGCATATAAAAAAGAATCAACAGGATTTAGAAGAATCATTGATGATAAAATCAATTCAGTAGCTGGATCACTGTTTGAAAAAAATATTTCAGACGAATTGGCTCATGCAGGAAAAGTAATCGAAGGATTGATTGCCAGTATTCATAACATAACCCTTCAACAATTGCTGGAAAAAATCATCCATGATACCGGACTCTTAGGCACCATCATGAATGCGGTCGACAGCCATTGGCAATTACAAGTTCTAACCACATTTTTTGATTTCATGAAAGATGAAACAAAAAAAGATCCATCCATGAATCTGAAAAAATTTGTTCGGGTCATTCAGCTGATGGAAAAAGAAAGCATCCGCTTGCCTATTGTTCAAGTAGGTGGAAATGAGAAAGGTGTGAACTTATTAACTGCACACGGATCAAAAGGACTGGAATTTGCACATGTTTTCATTGCGGGAGCCAATGCCATCTATTGGGAAAAGAAGTCTGTCAACAACAATGGATATAAACTTCCTGATACCCTGTTTATCTCCAATGCGGTTTCAAGCAATGAAGAAGAATTAAGAAGACTTTTTTATGTAGCCATCACCCGTGCTGAAACAAACCTTACCATCTCATATGCACAGCAAAACAAGGATGGCAAAGGAATAGAAGCGAGTCAGTTTATTGAGGAAATCAAAGAAGCACAGCAACTTGAAGAACACCCTATTGTATTAGACGACCAATTATTACATGCATTCAATCTGATACGCTTGACTTCTGCTACTGCACCTGTGATTGAGAAAATGGACACAGATATCATTGACAAAGCGTTGGAAAAATTTTCCATGAATGTAACCGCGTTGAACAATTACCTGAGCTGTCCCCTTGAATTCTATTACAAAAATCTTATCCGCATTCCTTCCCCCAAGAATGAAACACTTGAATTTGGCTCTGGTGTTCACTATGCACTTGAATCATTCTTCAATAAAATGAAAGACCATCCCAACAAATCCTTCCCTGCAAAATCTGTTTTGTTGGAAGATTTTGTTCTATATCTCTATAGACACCGCGAAAGCTTTACCAAAGAGGAATTTGAGAGAAGAATAGAATATGGGAAAATCGTTTTGGAAAAATATTATGACAAAAAAATCAATGGTTTCAATAAAATCGTTTCCATCGAACGCAATATCAGAAATGTTATGGTGGATGGTG
>CAYFLQ010000177.1:0-4029 GCA_964344065.1 uncultured Sphingobacterium sp.
CAGTTTTCAACGGATTTGATGGAAACGGTAACGCACGCTATGCAAATGGTGCTGCGAACCAAATTGTTGGTTCTGCATTGCCTAAAGTATTTGCAGGTTTAACCAACAACTTCAGCTTCGGTAACTGGAATGTAAGTGCATTCTTGAATACCATCCGTGGTCACTACATTTACAACAATACTGCCAACGCATTGTTCCTTAAAGGAAGTTTGCGCAACGCACGTAACGTTACAAATGCAGTTGGTAATGGCGTTGAGAATCCATTCAACCCAGGTTCAGTATCAACTCGTTTCTTGGAGAAGGGTGACTTCGTTCGTCTTTCTAACTTGAACGTGAACTACAATTTCAATATCAAGCCTGGTGCAGCAGTTAAAACATTGTCTGCTTATCTTTCAGGTCAGAACTTGTTCTTGATTACAAAGTACACTGGTATCGATCCTGAAGTGAACGTCGATAAATCAATCAACGGTATTCCTTCTCGTGGATTTGACTATACTCAATATCCAAGACCAAGAGTGATCACCGCTGGTGTAAACATCGGCTTCTAATAACCAATCAAATAATTGAATTAAATGAAGCATATCATGAAAAATAAATTAATACCGGTTTTTACGATGTTAGGTATTTTGGCCGCATCGTCTTGTACAAACCTTGAACCAGATTTGTCTAAGGGTACGGTATCAATCGCCCCTAGCCAATCAGGTGGTGCACCAAAAGCTCCTTCTATTTCATCTGTGTATGAAATCTTGAACGGAATGGCTGGTAACCAAGGTAACTGGTTCGCGATGAACGAACACTCTACTGATGAAATCATGGGCCCCACTCGTGGAACTGACTGGGATGACTTCGGTACCTGGCGCAGACTTCACCTGCACACTTGGGCACCTGACCACAATCAGGTAACTGATACTTGGAACTTCCTCAACGGAGCATTGTTCCAAACAACTTTGATCGCTGAAACTTCTACTGATGCCCGTACAAAAGCAGAAGGACAGTTCTTGCGTGCTTATTTCCGTTGGATCACCTGCGATTTGTATGGTCAAGTGCAAACTCGCCCTGCTACCGCAGCTGCCAACGCAATTCCTGAAGTATTGTCAAGATCTGCAGCAATTGATGCTGTAATCGCTGAACTTGAGTCTAGCATTGCAAACCTTCCAACATACGACGGAACTAACAGAGCCGTTGCTACCAAAGAAGCAGCTTATGCATTGCTCGCTAAAGCATATTTGAACAAAGCAGTTTATAAGAATGATCCAACTAAACCAGCTGGTCCATTCACATTCGCTGCTGCAGATATGAACAACGTTATCAAATATTGTAACCTTGTTGCTGCAAACCCAGTATTGAAACTCGATAGCTACTATTGGGATAACTTCAAGTGGGACAACGGTAAACAATCTAGCGAAAACATCTTCGTTCGTAAGAATGAATTTGATGCAAGAGCTGGTGGTGGTACTGGTTTGAGATGGCAGACTTCTCAAAGCTGGCACTACAACCAAACTCCTTCAAGCTGGAACGGATTCGTGACATTGTCTGAATTCTACGACAGCTTTGAAGATGGCGACGTTAGAAAGAGTGATAACCTTGCTGGTTTTACTGATAAAGTAGGTTCTCCTGCTGGTTTCATCGTAGGACAAGTATATGGTCCAGTTGATCCAAAGAATCCTAAATCTCCTGCTGGTATCGGCAATCCACTCGGTAAGATCTATGATCGTTCTGGTAATCCATTGGTGTTTACCCGCAGAGCATCTATCTTCTTCAACGGTGAAGCAAGCGGTATCCGCGTAAATAAATTCCCTCTTGATCCATCTACCATCAACGACGGTGCATGGGGAAGTACCAACGAATTTCCATTCTTGCGTTTTGCTGACGTTCGCTTGATGAAAGCTGAAGCAATCCTTAGAGGTGGTTCTGATGCAGAAACTGCACTCAGCATCGTAAACGGAATTCGCGAAAACAGAAAGGCTTCTAAATTGGGTTCAGTGAAACTTTCAGATATTCTTGCTGAAAGAGGACGTGAACTTTACTTGGAAGGTCACAGAAGAACTGATATGGTTCGCTTCGGAGTATTCAACAACCCAGTTGAAGAAAGAGCAGTGGCTTCAGATGCATACAAATGTGTGTATCCAATCCCAACTGTATCCCTCTCTTCTAATCCTAACTTGAAACAAAACTTCGGTTACTAATCGAGATTTGGATAATTTTATAAAAAGGCTGCCTTCATGGCAGCCTTTTTTGTATCATCTTTGCTACTCGAAAATGTACATGAATCGCACTGTTCTGGCCATACTGATCTTTTTTATTTTCTCTTGCAAAGCCAAGAAAGAAGACAGTTTGTTTACATTGGTCGAGAACAGCAATATAGATTTTGTTAATACACTTGAAGAATCAAAAGACTACAACGTTTTTAAGTACAGAAATTTTTACAATGGCGGAGGAGTTGCAACAGGGGATATCAACAACGATGGACTCGCCGATGTTTTCTTTACTGCCAATCAATCTGCCAACAAACTCTACCTCAATAAAGGGAACTTACAGTTCGAAGATATTTCTGCCAAAGCAGGATTTGGAGAGAAGAAACAATGGAGCACAGGAGTGGTATTTGTAGATATCAATGCAGACGGATGGCTTGACATCTACGTTTGCAATGCAGGAAATATGTTGGATAAGCCCTTGCGCAAAAACCAACTCTTCATCAACAACCACGATCTCAGTTTTACCGACAAAGCCAGTGAATACGGTCTCGATAATGACGGCTATTCAACACAGGCTTCTTTCTTTGATTATGATTTGGATGGCGATCTCGATTGCTTTCTGGTAAATAATAGCCCCATTCCTGTAAATACCCTCAACTACGCAAACATGCGCGCAGTGCGGGATCCCGACGCTCCTTTTGCTGAATTTTTAAAAGGGGGTGGCGATCATTTGTACAGAAACGACAATGGAAAATTTATTGATGTCAGCAAAGAAGCCGGTATTTTCGGATCCATCATCAGTTTTGGTTTGGGCGTTACTGTTGGAGATGTGAACCTTGATGGTTATCCGGATGTATATGTATCGAATGATTTTTTTGAAAAAGATTATCTCTATATCAACCAACGCAACGGCACATTCAAAGATGAACTTGAACAAAGAATGCAACACATCAGCTTCTCATCCATGGGGGCTGATTTACAAGATATTAATAACGACGGCAAACCGGATATTTTTACAACCGATATGTTGCCGGGAGATGATTATCGGTTAAAGACCAATACTTCTTTTGAAGGCTACGAAGTATTTAAATTGAAACAGAACCAGGGTTTCTTTAATCAGTTTACACAAAATGCACTTCAAGTAAACAACGGCGAAGGGAAATTTCTAGAAGCTGCATTCTATGCAGGTGTTGCTGCAAGCGATTGGAGCTGGGGTGCACTCATGTTTGATGCAGACAATGATGGGAAATCCGACATATTTGTATGCAATGGAATTTACAGAGATGTTACCGATCAAGATTTTATTGATTTTTTTGCGAACGATGTAGTAAACAAAATGGCGCTTACAGGAAGGAAAGAAGAAGTGGAAAATGTTATCAAAGAAATGCCTTCTGTTCCTGTTCCAAACAAGGCGTTTAAAAATTTAGGCGGACTCAAATTTACCGATGCAAGCAATGATTGGGGTTTTGATAAACCAACTTATTCAAACGGAGCAGCGTATGCCGATCTTGATAACGATGGTGATTTGGATCTGATCATTAACAATTTGAACCAGCCTGCACAGGTTTACAAAAACAGCAGCAGAGAAAAATATAAATCCAATTACATCACAGTTCAACTGTCTTATACGAGTCCAAATGTTTTTGCAATCGGCAGTAAAATCAAAGTTTACAAAGGTGATGAAATCATCACCAGAGAGCTGATCCCCAGCAAAGGATTTCAATCATCTGTTGAATACAAACAAACAATTGGACTAGGCAATGAAAAAATTGATTCGATTGAAATCATCTGGCCCAATCAATCTATTTCAACTGTTGTGAGTCCTGTTATTAAT
>CAYFLQ010000178.1:0-3952 GCA_964344065.1 uncultured Sphingobacterium sp.
AGGGTAAATCCTGCATCAGTGGGTGCAAATACAGTAAACACTTTAGACTTATCTGACAAATCTGCCAAGAGTCCTGCTTTTGTTACTGCTGCTTTGAAAGTACTCAACGTTGCATCACTGTTGATAAGATCTGCCAACGTATTACCGGTAGGATTATATATTTCCAATGGGGTTGCATCTGGAACATTTTTGTTACAAGAAGCAGCCAACACAACGAATATCGCCATGATAAACGTTGTAGATATGATATGTTGAATTTTTTTCATAATCATGTTTTTGAAGTTGATAGTTTTATTGCTCTTGATTAGAAAATATTATAGCCAAATGATACATAGTACAAACCTCCAATAGAAGGATTGGCCAATGCTGTTATATAATACTGATTGAGCAAGTTGTTTGCACCAACTTTAATCATTGATTGAACCTTTGGAAGCTTGTATGTGATTTGAGCATCTAAGGTATGATACGCTGGAACCACTCCATTGGCTAAATCACTTTGATAATCAAATGCTGCTTGCCAACGGTGAACAACATTGAATCCAATGCGTTTTGATTTTCCAAATCCATAATTACCAAACGTTTCATTGGTTCTAAGTTTTGGAGCATTGAAGTAAGTGATGAATCCGTTTGGCACATTGTTTAGTTTGTCAGATGAAGCATTACCACTTAGGTAAAATCCTTTAGGGAAACGGTACTCCAATGATAGTCCCCATCCAGAGGTTTTTACTTTGGTTGGACTATTAATAGGAATAGAAAGGATTCTTCTTGTAGATGCTGCTGTTACATCAATTGGTTGAGGACTACTGGTTGTAGATTGCGCAACCAAGACCCTTGTGATGAAGTCTTGATAATTACCTTGATAGAGGTATATATCCATCAGTAATTTTTTATTTGCCATCAAACCACGATATCCCAATTCATATGATTTAACAGCTTCTGGCTTGAATTCACCAAGTGTTTGAACCTTGAATTGACCTGCAGCCAACGATGTAAGATTATAGATTGGATTAGAAGCAACTCTATAATAATCAAGCATTTTAGGTACACCTCCAATTAGGATTGCACCACCAGCAGCAAGATTGATAAATTGTTGTTGTACAGAGGGGAAACGATAAGCAGTTTGATATGAAACACGGAAATGATTATCCTCGGCTACACGCAAAATTGCAGAAGCCCTTGGAGTCACACGACCTTTAAAATTATTGTTCTTGTCATATCTTCCTGATAACGTGAATTTCACCACATCATCAAAGAATCCTTTCACAACTTGTACATACGCACCTGTTTCTGTAATTGGAATTTTTCCAGCTGAGTCTGCAAATAAAGTACCCTGTGAATTCAGCACAAATCTTCTCAGGTTGGCACCAACCAAAATCTGTGCTTTGTCATTTACCAATGAACTCAAATTATACTGACCTTCAGCAGCATATAGGTTTGTTTTATCTATAAACTTACCACCACCTTTAGAGATAGGTCTTGCTTTAACAGAATCATAGATTCTTGTAAACTCTGCAGATCCAGGAAGTGGTCTTCCAATATCCGCCAGCCCTCTTGCATAGGTATGAGCATAATAAGGATTTGAACCAGTAAGCATTGCATTGAGATATGCCTGACCATACTGAGTATACCATGTAGTTGAGTTTTTCCAACCTTCATTGAATAATCGTGTAGTAACAGTTGTATTGTATGAATCACCTGCATCTTCTTGGGTGGTATATGCTCTCACCATCCAGTTTTTGTTCTTTAATTCAAATTTGTATTGCCCCATTTTAAAATGCAACAATGAATATCTATCACTTCCTGTATACACCGTATTACCAGTACCCCAATGTCCTGCAATGATCATTTCAGTTGCATTGGACACTTTGTAATGCATAGCACCACCAAGTTTGAAATTAACTGTGTTAGGATTGGTAACTTCTTTCTCAGTGTACCCTGTTCTTGATACCATGTTTGGACTGGTAGTAAGCGTATTGATATATGGAGCCAGGAATGGAGCCTGAGCAGCAATTCCTTTCAAAACCAAATTCAAATCAATGGTAGTCTCATCACCATAATAGTTCATACCATCATAGTTAGGATCAGTACCTCTGGTTCCATCAATAATTTTACCGAGGAACACACCTGAACGAAGGACATTGCGATTATCTGACGCTAACCAATCTTTGGCTTGTAGAACACCTGTGGTGAACTTGAAAGCTAATCTGTCATTTACTTTCTTAGCATATCTCAAATCCCAGTTATAATAAGGTGATGGATCACGGTATTTACCGTCAACATTCATCGCACCATTTTTCAATTGAAAAGAAAGACCCTGGTATTTGAATGGATCTTTGCTATTGATAATCATAGTACCGTTCATACCTCCAGATCCATAAAGAGCTGAAGAGGCACCTTGCATCAATTCCATACTCTCTACATCCAATTCACTCAATCCGATGATGCTACCAACAGAAAAGTTCAAGCCTGGAGCCTGATTATCCATTCCATCAACAATTTGAGTAAACCTGGTATTACCACTTCCGGTAAAACCACGGGTAGTAATTGTTTTGAAAGTTAAACTTGAAGCAACCATGTCTACACCCTTGAGATTCATTGCCATATCATAATAATCGGCAGCAGAACCGTTTCTCAAAGCAGCATTACCAAGTCGCTCAATGGAAACAGGTGACTCAATAATTCTTGTTGGAGTTCTTGTAGCTGAGACTACTACCTCTTCCCCGAGTGTTGAACTCGGCTGCAAAGAAATGGTTTTTACATCTCCAGCAGACTCTACTTTGATTTCGGTCAAACCAAAACCAATAGAGCTGACTACCAAGGTTACTGGAAATTTTGTTCCAGAAGCGAGTACCAGCCTAAAATTACCTTTGTTGTCGGTGAAAGTTCCGGATGAACCGTCCTTCAGCGTAACAGATACAGCGCCAATGGCCTCTCCACCTGATGCATTTTTAACATTACCAGTAATTACAAGACTTTGGGCTTGTAAAAAACCTGGCATAAGCATACATAGCAATGCAACTAAGCAAGCATATCGTTTCATAAGCATTTAGTTTTGATCAAATTACGACAAATTATTGAAAATCAAATAGCAATTCTTAATAGTGGAAAATATGCTGATTCTGAATAACTTAAATTGACTTTCTCATCACTCATTTATACTTTCGTTATTATGAAGATTTTTCAATTTCCAGGACAGACTTCTTTTTATGCTGGCAAAGTACGCGACGTGTATACCATTGATAATAAATACCTTGTAATGGTTGCAAGCAACAGAATCTCAGCATTTGATGTCATTTTACCAAAACCTATCCCTTACAAAGGACAGGTTCTGAATCAAATTGCATCTTACATGTTGGAAAAAACAAAAGATATCTGTCCGAATTGGCTTATGTCCTCTCCTGCCCCAAATGTCAGTATAGGCATGAAATGCGAACCTTTCAAAATTGAGATGGTGGTAAGAGGTAATTTGGTTGGACACGCTTGGAGAACTTACCAAAACAGCAAACTTCTTTGTGGAAATGTCATGCCAGATGGATTGAAAGAAAATGATTTTTTTCCTACTCCCCTCATCACTCCCTCCACAAAAGCCTCTGAAGGACATGACGAAGACATTAGTGAAGATGAGATCCTATCAAAGGGATTGGCTACACGCGATGAATGGGATACACTAAAAAAATATACACTTGCGTTGTTTGAAAGAGGTAAGGAACTTGCAAAAAAACAAGGACTTATACTCGCAGACACAAAATATGAATTCGGGAAAATTGATGGAAAGATTATACTGATGGATGAAATCCATACACCCGACTCCTCAAGGTATTTTTATGCTGAGGGATTTGAGGAGCGGCAAAAAAGTGGTGAAAGACAAAAACAATTGAGCAAAGAATTTGTCCGAGAGTGGTTGATTGCAAACAACTTTATGGGCAAAGAAGGTCAAGTGGTTCCTGAAATG
>CAYFLQ010000179.1:0-3583 GCA_964344065.1 uncultured Sphingobacterium sp.
CGATTGATGTGATTCAAACACTTGATCTGCTTGGTCTTCCTTATACGGGTCCGACGGTAACGTTATACGATCCTCCAAAAACTGTCATGAAATACCTCGCTTACTGCGAAGGAGTGGTTTCGCCTCAGTACCATGAAATCAGATCAATTGCAGATGCAAACAAAATTGCTGCAACAGCTACCTATCCACTGTTCGTGAAGCCAGCCAAAGCAGGCGATAGTCTTGGTATCGATCATGGTTCTTTGGTGCTGGATGGTGATGCATTGAAAAAGAAAGTTGCTGCTATCATAGAAGAATACCCAGTATTGCTCGCAGAAGAATACATTGATGGAAGAGAATTCACGGTGCTGGTTGCAGCCAATGCTGATGGAAGAACATGCACCACATTCAAACCAGTTGAATATATTTTCCCTGAAGGATTTGCATTCAAAACTTATGCACTTAAAACTTCTGAGCTGCACCCTGGAGCAAACGTTCCATGCAACGACCCTGTGTTAGAAAAAGAGTTGAGAGCTGCTGCTGAAAAGATTTTCAAGGGCTTTGGTGGAAAGGGTTATGCAAGAATGGATTTCAGAGTAGACAAGCATAGTAAGATCTATTTTCTGGAAGTCAATTTTACCTGTTCTGTTTTTTATGCTGATGGATACGAAGGCTCAGCCGATTATATTTTAAAATTTGATGGCATCGGACAAGCAGGATTTTTAAAACATATTATTGAAGAAGGAATCGCCAGACATCAGCGTAAACAAAAAGCATATGAGCTGAAAGGCAATTCCATTGCAGGCTACGGGATCTATGCCAAACGCTTTATCAAAAAAGGTGAGCTATTGTATAAAGGTGAAGAACGTCCTACCAGAATCGTTTCCAAAGCATGGGTGGATAAACATTGGAACGAAACAGAACAGCTTAAGTTTCGCCAATATGCATATCCATTGGGCGGAGATACATATGCAATATGGGATGAAGAACCACAAGAATGGTCGCCTCAAAACCATAGCTGTGACGCCAATTGTGCAATGGAAGGATTGAACATGATTGCAGTGAGAGATATCCAACTAGATGAGGAACTCACACTTGACTATGCATATTTTTTGGATAAAACCATGGAGCCTTTTCAATGCAACTGTGGCGCGAAGAATTGTAGGGGGATGATTAAGGGGGTTGGCAGTTAACGGTTAACAGTTGTACGTTATATGTTGTAAGTTGTAGGTTGTTGTAATGGTTGTAGTTGTTGTTAACTTACAACTTATATCTTACAACTTACAACAATATACTAGGGTCAAATATAAAAAACTCCCCTCCTGTGCAGACCGAAGTGTCTGGAGACGGGGGGTTAAAAATAAAATAATAAAAATGTATAAACAATTTCCAATTCTGCTTTTACTGTTAAGCATTCAAGCAACTGCACAAAAAAGTCTCAAAGTCATCAGCTTAAAAGAAACCAAAAGAATCGAAACCATTCTTTCAGCAGACGACATGATGGGAAGAAGAGCTTTCTCAGCAAGCAATGAAAAAGCTGCTGCATTCATTGTGAGCGAATTTGAAAAAATTGGATTAAAAAAATGGAAGGATGGTGACAGTTATCTTCAGACTTTTCCAATGGTGAAGAAAACCAATGCCAACAACCGAAGCATGTATACATTCGACCTCACTCAACAAGGTGAGCAGGTAAAACTTTCAAATGTGGTTGGTATCCTTCCTGGTAAATCAAAACCCAATGAGTATGTAATCTTCTCCGGACATTTTGATCACATTGGCACCAGCACCCGCAACATGCAAAACAATGACAGCATCTTCAATGGAGCAAACGATGATGCAGCAGGTACTACAGCCATGATCATGCTGGCAAAATATTTCAAAAAATTAAACAACAACGAAAGAACCATTGTATTTGCAGCGTTTAATGCAGAAGAAATGGGTGGATTTGGTGCAACCTATTTTTCCAAACAATTTGATCCCGCACAAGTAGTCGCCATGTTCAACATCGAAATGATTGGAACAGAAAGCAAGTGGGGAAACAATTCAGCTTATATCACCGGATTTGAAAAAACCAATATGGGAGAAATCCTTCAAAAGAATTTAACCGGAACAGGTTTTGAATTTCATGCAGATCCATATCCTGATCAACAACTCTTCTACCGCTCAGACAATGCAACACTCGCAAGACTCGGCGTTCCGGCCCATACCATCTCTACTTCAAAAATGGACAGTGAACCCAATTACCACAAAGCAAGCGATGAGATTGGAACCATCAATTTGAAAAACATGAATGAAATCATCAAAGCCATTGCGTTGAGTTCAAGAGGCATTGTTGCAGGAACTGAAACCCCTTCACGCGTAGATACTTCTTCTTTGAAAAGATAACAATGAAATATATACTTGCATGTGTTTTTTGCTTTTCACTGATATCCATCCGTGCACAAAAAATATATACAAGCACTGATGCTCACTCACACAATGATTATGAGCAGGCAAACCCCTTTCACCTTGCATACCAACATCAGTTTGGTTCTATCGAAGCAGATATCTGGTTAAAAGACGGAAATCTATTTGTTGCACATGATGCAAAAGATATCAATGCTTCAAGAACCCTGTCAGCGCTGTATTTGGAGCCGATCAACAACATACTCTCATCAGGTAAAAAAATATATCCCCATCAACAGCGCATGCAATTGTTGATTGATATTAAAACCGAAGCGCTCTCCACACTGGATGCACTTGTTGCTTTGCTGAAAAAATATCCTTCCATCATAAAAAATAAAAACATTGTCATTGCTGTTAGCGGCAATCGTCCAGAGCCAGATCATTATACAGATTATCCATCATTCATATATTTTGATGGAAGACCCAATGAAGTATATAATACAGCTTCTTTGAAAAAAGTAGCGCTGATCAGTGATGCATTCTATAAATTTTCATTGTGGAAAGGAGAGGGTACAATGAAAGAGGAAGAAAAAAATAAAATGATGCAGGCGGTGGAGGCATCTCATCAAATGAAGAAACCATTTCGTTTCTGGGCAACACCTGATACAGAAGATGCATGGAAATTGTTGATGGAAACAACAGCAGACTTTATCAATACAGATCATATTGAAACCTTATCAGCCTTTTTACAAAAGTTAAATTCAAAAAAATGAAATTACACCTTACCCTTCTCTTGTTGCTGGTTCTCAACATCAGTACTGCACAGGAAAACAAATCAATTCCAGCCAACAAACAGACCGTATTAAATTCTATCCTTCAACAGGAAAAAGATTTGATTGGCATTAGTGATCAAGTGTGGGCAGCTGCAGAAATTGCGATGAAAGAATATCAATCTGCCAAAGTTTTATCCGACTATGCAGAGAAGAAAGGATTTAAAGTAACACGCAATGTGGCTGATATCCCAACTGCGTTTATCGCAGAATATGGATCAGGTAAACCGATCATTGGTATACTCGGTGAATTTGATGCTTTGCCAGGTTTATCACAAAAAGCGATCCCATACAAAGAAGCGTTGAAAGCAGAAGCAGCTGGACATGGCTGTGGGCATAACATGTTTGGAACAGCAAGTTTAGGTGCTGCTGTTGCCATCAAAGATTTG
>CAYFLQ010000179.1:3593-3937 GCA_964344065.1 uncultured Sphingobacterium sp.
AAAACTCAAGGGTACGATTCGCTTTTATGGAACACCTGCCGAAGAAGATCTGGCAGGAAAAGTATATATGGCAAGAGCAGGTGTGTTCAATGATTTGGATGTTTGTTTGGATTGGCATCCGGATTATGAAAACAGGGCCAACATGCAAAGTTCGCAAGCAGTAGTAAGCTATACAGTTCTATTCAAAGGAAAGAGTGCACATGCTGCGGCTGATCCTTGGAACGGGAAAAGCGCATTGGATGCTGCCGAGCTTTTTAACATTGGAATGAATTTCATGAGAGAGCACGTAAAACCAAGTGTGAGAATACATTATGTATACAAACAGGCTGGGAATGTTCCCAATG